>VAZH01000363.1 GCA_005884465.1 Alphaproteobacteria bacterium
AGCTGAGCGCGGCGATGCTGATCATGGTTCGGGGACGAGGCAGGACGTAGCTGGTTAACTTCGTCATTGCGAGCGAAGCGAAGCAATCCATATTAGCAAGCAAAGACTGGATTGCTTCGTCGCTCCGCTCCTCGCAATGACGGAGAACTACATTTCGCGAGCGCGCAACAAATCATCGAGATCGAGCCGGCGCGTGAACATCGCGAGCGAGCCGTCCGGCTTGCGCGGCCATTGCTCCTTGGGCCGGTCGCAATACAGCTCGACGCCGTTCTCGTCGGGGTCGCGCAAGTAAAGCGCCTCGCTGACGCCATGGTCGCTGGCGCCGTCGAGATGAATTCCCGCCTGCATCACCCGATACAATGCGTCGGCCAGCGCGGCCCGGGTCGGATACAGGATCGCGGTGTGGAACAGTCCCGTGGTCCGCGGCCCCGGCGGATGGCCATCCTTGCTTTCCCAGGTGTTCAGCCCGATGTGGTGATGATAGCCGCCGGCCGAAACGAACGCTGCGCCCGACGGCAGGCGTTGCATCAGCTCGAACCCCAGCACCCCGCAATAAAATCCCAGCGCGCGATCGAGATCGGCCACCTTGAGATGAACATGCCCGATGCGGGCTCCCGCGATGATGGGTGTGGAGGTTTCGGGCATGGCTCTATCTCCGTTTGCTTTCCTTAACCTCGCCCCGCTTGCGGCGAGAGGTCGGCACGCAGCATAAGCTGCGTGCCGGGTGAGGGGGCTATCCGCGAGTCTGAATATATGGAGAGAGCCCCTCATCCCAACCCTCTCCCCGTAAAGAACGGGGAGAGGGAGTTCAGTCACGCCAACTCAGACACCTCTCCCTCCGGGAGATCGAACTCAAACGTGTTCAGCGTCATCGACACCATGCTGTAATAGCCGCACAGCCCGATGATCTCGACGAGCCCGCGCACGGTGAGCATCTTCGCGGCCGCGTCGTAAAGCGCCTTGCCAAGCCCATGGCCTTCGTGCAGCGATTTGGCGACATCGTAGATCATCTGGCCCTTGGGATCGTCGAAACGCGGTGTGCGGCGATTGCGAATATCCTCGATGATCTGTGGGTCCATGCCGCCCTTCAGTGCGAGCCGCTTGTGGGCGTACCATTCGTAATGCGACGTCCAGTGCCGCGCGGTGACCAGGATCGCGATCTCCGACAGTTTTGCCGGAAATACCGTATCGAAGCGCAGGAAGGCGCCCAAACGAGTGGCGTGCCGCGCCATCTCCGGGCTATTGAGCCAAGCCATCATTGGCGGCGGCGGGCTGCCGCGCTTGCTGGCGATCGACTCGTCGTAGGTTTTTTTCTGGTCCTCGTTCATTTCGCCAGGCGAAAGCAACTTCAGCCGCATGTCCGTTTCCTCTGGTTTTTCAATCGTTGCGGCTTTGCGAATACACCCGATCGGCGGCTATGGCCACATCCGTAAGCCGCATGGCGTGAGCCAGAGATATATTGAATTCCGCGATGCGGCGGCTAAGGTCGATCCAACATCCCATATGGAAACACTGCCATGTCCGATCTGGAAAAATTCCGCCGCGAAACCCGCGCCTGGCTGGAGGCTAATTGTCCGCCGGAGATGCGGCGGCCGATGACGTCAGAGGAAGATACCTTCTGGGGCGGCCGCAATACCAAATTCGCATCCGAGCCGCAGCGGGTCTGGTTCGAACGGATGCGCGACAAGGGCTGGACCGTGCCGCACTGGCCGAAGGAATATGGCGGCGGCGGCCTTGATCCCGAACAGACAAAAATCGTGCGCCAGGAAATGGCGGCAATCGGCGCGCGGCAGCCGCTGGTGTCGTTCGGCATTTCCATGCTCGGACCGGCGCTTTTGAAATACGGCACCGAGGCGCAGAAGAAGGAACATCTGCCGAAGATCGCCGCCGGCCTGATCCGCTGGTGCCAAGGCTATTCCGAACCGAATGCCGGATCGGACCTCGCCTCGCTGCAGACCCGCGCCGAGAGCGACGGCGACGATTTCATTATCAACGGCCAGAAGATATGGACCTCCTACGCGAACTATGCGGACTGGATCTTCTGCTTGGTGCGCACCGATCCTTCGGCCAAAAAGCATGACGGCATCAGTTTTATTCTGTTCGACATGGCCTCGAAGGGCGTATCCACAAAACCGATCCTGCTGATCTCCGGCCGCTCGCCGTTCTGCGAAACGTTCTTCGACAACGTCCGAGCGCCCAAGGCGAACGTGGTCGGCACCGTCAATCGCGGCTGGGACGTGGCAAAATATCTGCTACAGCACGAGCGCGCGATGATCTCCGGCATGGGCGAGCGCGGCGTCGGCCGGCCGCTCGGGCAAGTCGCCGCCGATTCCGTGGGTACCGACGAGCAGGGCCGCCTGGAAGACCCGATGCTGCGCGGACAGATCGCGAGCTTCGAGATCGACGAGGCGGCGCTGGCGGCCGCCGCCGAGCGCGCGGTCGATCTGGCGAAAGCTGGGCAATCGCATCCGGCGTTCTCCTCGGCAATGAAATATTACGGCACCGAGCTGAACAAGCGCCGCTACGAAATCCTGATGTCCGCGGGCGGCATCGACGCGCTGGAATGGGAAAGCGAGCGCTCGAAGGGCGGCGCCCGGCCGCGCGCCTGGCTGCGCACCAAGGCCAACTCGATCGAGGGCGGCACTAGCGAGGTGATGCTCGGCATCGTCGCAAAGCGGATTCTCGATCTGCCGGGGGCTTAGGGCCCGTCATTCCGGGGCGCGAGCGAAGCGAGCGAGCCCGGAATCCATAACCACGATCGTGAGTATGGATTCCGGGCCTGAGCCTAGCGGCGCATCCCGGAATGACGAACTTAAATATACCTGTCCGAAACCTCTAACCGGAATCACCTCATGGCCCTCGTCCTCAATGAAGAACAGTCGATGCTGCGCGACAGCGCGCGCGGTCTCATCAGCGACAAGGCGCCGGTGTCGCATCTCCGGCAGCTGCGCGATGCGAACGATACGACAGGATTTTCCCGCGAGTTGTGGAAGGCGTTCGCCGAGATGGGATTTTCCGGCCTGCTGGTGCCAGAAAATTTCGGCGGCAGCGGGCTTGGTTGTGTCGAGGCCGGCGTGGTGATGGAGGAAATCGGCCGCACCTTGATGCCGTCGCCGTTTCTAGCAACCGCCGTACTCGCGGCTTCCGCTTTGTCGCGCGGCGGCAGCGCCGCGCAGAAATCCGAGCACCTGCCGAAAATCGCAAACGGCTCGCTGCTCGCCGCGCTCGCGATCGACGAAGGTACAAAGCATCGCCCGCTCATGACAAGGATGCAGGCGGTGCGTTCCGGTAACGGCTTCAGGCTCAAGGGCGACAAGGCCTTGGTGGTCGACGGCCATGTCGCGGATCTCTTGATCGTAGCGGCCCGCACCGCGGGCGCCGCCGGCGAGCGCGACGGGCTGACGCTGTTCCTGGTCGATCCCAAGGCAAAAGGCATCGGGACCGAACGCACGGTGATGGTCGATTCGCACAACGCGGCGCGGATCAAGTTCGACAATGTCGAGGTCAATGCCGACGGCGTGCTCGGCGAGGTCGACCAGGGTCATCAGCTTCTGGAAGGCGTGCTTAATATCGGCCGTGGCGCGGTCGCCTCCGAAATGGTCGGCGTCAGCGAGGAAGTGTTCGGCCGCACGGTCGGCTACCTCAAGGAGCGCAAGCAGTTCGGCAAGGCGATCGGAGAATTCCAGGCGCTGCAGCATCGTGCCGCGCAGCTTTATATCGAGATCGAGATCACCCGCGCGGCGGTCCTGAAGGCGCTGCAGACGCTAGATGCGGATTTTGAAAATGCCGGTGCGGCAGTGGCGGTGGCGAAGGCGCGCGCGGGCTCGACCGCGACGCTTGCGGTTCAGGAGGGCGTGCAGATGCATGGCGGCATGGGCATGACCGACCAGTTCGACATCGGCTTCTTCATGAA
>VAZH01000364.1 GCA_005884465.1 Alphaproteobacteria bacterium
AAATCGCGCCGCCTCATTTGCCACCCCGAGGCTCAGGACGGCGTGCATCATAGCGGCTCAAACCTGCACCGGGAAGGCCCTAGCTAATGTCTGCTTTGGGTCAAAAGCTGCCCTCACGTCCCTAAAATGCGACTTCCGCTCTTCCCCCAACAGCGGACATCATCGCGTCGGCCGAGTTGGTCCGTTTCGTGCCAACAAGCGACATTCAGAAATAACGCGGTTCGCGAGCAGAGCGCGAATGCAGCCCCCCGTAATTAAGATGGCGCAGGTATCAGGCCGTGACGTTTCATGATCTCGCCCATCCGGGCAGGATCAGGAGGCGCAGGGCCGCCGACGGCTACGGCCATTTCCCGGAAGAATTCCGGCCCGAGAACGCCTGGCGTGAGAACGCAAAGCATTTTCGCAATCGCCTGCGTCTCGTTGACGAACCCGTGGACAACACCGCGCGGGATGAAGAGATCGTCTCCCGGCTTGATCTCGATGCGCTTGCCGGCGACCGTCCAAGTGACGACGCCCTCAAGACCGTAGATCGTTTCTTCCCAGTCACGGTGATGGTGCGGGACCGGCATACGGGAGTTTGGCGGGATCACCACCTCAAACATATCAAGCGCCCCGCTGGTATCATACTTGGTGCGCAAAAACCGTAATTGCATTGCGCCAACCTTGATGAGTTCAGCCATTGTCGTGCCTTCCGTTACGCCATAGAAAGATCGCGGGACGGCTCAACTCATCCGCACCGAATTATCAGCGGAAAGCCTATGGCCGGACCTTGGGCATGTCTATTGGGCAATGATGTCTGAGATGGGTCAAAATGCGAAATACTCGCAAAGAGCAGATGATTTCCGCTTGGCACCTATGAACGGACATCACCAGGCGCAAACGCCACGTCCGAAAAGTGCCAAAACCTGAAGTCGCGAGTTCACTTCGTCGGCATTGGCACGGGAAAAAAACGGCCGGCTTCCCGACCAACGTTCCGGTTCACCCCGGCGCGAGGAGGTCGCGCCGGGGCCGACGAGGGTCCGCCGTAAATCAGAACCAGAACGGGCGGAATACGCTCGTGAAGGTGAAGTGCTGATTGATTCCGAAACTCCGGAAGATACTGAAGATCGAGCGGCTCAGCTCCGGCGGGGGCTCGGGAGGCAGCGGCTGCGGATTCAGTCCGCCGACGACTTCGTTAAGCTCGGCGTCAGTCAAAGTGATCGCATGTTCGTTGTTCGTTGTTCGCCATGGCCGTAGCCCTGTTTGGCTGAAGCGGCACCGCGTCGCCTCATGAAGAGTGGTCTTGGTGTAAGGGCAAACCTTCATTGAGGTGTGAGGAGAATCACACAGCGCGAAGGCGCCTCGCATGGCCGTATGCGGCTTACCAACTGGGAACGCGCTCCGCCTCGCGCCGATGCCGGCCATCGTGATCAGCCGCGGTAACGACGGAGCACAGATGAGCTGGGGTCGTCGTGACCGCGATTACTTGTCCTGGGCGACAGAGCGCTCGTTAACCCATACGACGATCTGGGCATTTGAACCGTGGGCGGAGAAGTGTGACCTACCTCAAAGAGCTCGGTGAAGGGATCCAATATCTGCAACGGGATCGTTTCATGCATTTGGAGCGCTCCCGTGAAGAACCATTTTCCCCTGCTGGATCCGCTGCGCTTCGGGACTGCCCTCGGCGTCGCCATTTTTCACCAGATGTTCTGGTCCTGGGCCTGGGTTTCGATTGGCGTCCCAGGTTTCGAGCGCTACGTCGCCGCCGATGTTCTATACCCGTCCGCCGCGCCCTTCACATGGTTCGGCTGGGTGGGTGTTGAAGTATTCTTTGTTATTTCCGGTTTCGTCATAGCGAATTCCGCGAGCAGGTCTTCGCCGACAGAGTTTCTTCTTGGCCGCGCTCTCAGGCTTTATCCGGCGGTCTGGGTTTGCGCCACCGCGACCCTCCTCGTTCTGGTTCTCTTTGGCAGTGGACCAGCATCCGAATTCATCCTGCCCTACATCCACGCCATGCTGCTCGTTCCCAAGGGAGTCACGGGTCAATGGCTCGACGGCGTCTATTGGACACTGGCGGCCGAGACGGCGTTTTATGGGCTCGTGTTTTGCGCGATGCTCACGAAGAAAATCACCCTGCGGCACCTCGCCTGGGGCCTCACCATCTACAGCGCGGTGTTCAACGCTGTCGCGTTGCTGGTTCTGTCATGCACGACGCCATCCGACTTGCCCTATCTCGTTATTCTGATGTTTCGGGTGCCGTGCGCAGCATTCTTGTTGACCCATGGCTGCTTTTTTGCGCTGGGCATCTGGCTTTTCATTTCTGCAAACAGAAAATTGACGGCGCTCGAACGGGTCGCCGTCGCCGTCACGTGTCTTTCGGGTGCCGCAGAAATCTACTTTTTTGCCTCTTTCTTTTTGACATGCATACCCGCCATCTCGGGTCAATCAGCCTTTGTGCCGATCATGGTTTGGGCGGCGGCGGTGGGCCTCATTGCCTATTGCGCGAACAGGAACAGGCGTTCTGCAGCCACCGCTTCGCCTGAAGCGCCGGCTTATTGGAGAACGCTCGGGCTGATCACCTATCCGCTCTATCTCACCCACAACGTCATTGGCACAGAGATTATTCGTGTCCTGGTCGATGCTGGCCTGGATGCCACCTCGGCCGTATGGGTCGCGCTGGCCATGCTTGTCTTGGTCTGCTGGTTTATTTGCGCGAAGATCGAGCCAACCGTCAGAGGTGCGATGACGCAAACCATTTCCTATTTCGGACAGCTTCCGGAAAGACTGCCAGCATCGAGGCGCCCGGCGTTTTCTCGGGGGCTGGGCCTTCGGCTGCCCGTCCCAGCAAAGATGACCGCCACGTTGCGATAGCCGGTGCCCTGCTAGACTAGCTTCCTGAACTTGCTGCACACCCATCAGATGGAAGAAGTTCCGCGACTTAAGGCAGGAAGTATCGGATGAAGGTCACCAGAGACATGGTGGATAAAGACTTGCGCGGCAGATATGCCGCTGGGCGGATTATCGCAGGATCTTTTCACACGAGATGGTTCTCTCTGCTCGTGCTCCGTTTTAGCAGGGCCGTCCTGCGGGGAAAAAACATTAGAGGACTTGTCTGCCGAGAGCGGCATATTCCGAGCAGAAATGGTGGGGCGCCTATTCGTGTGAGAGTCTATCGGCCAACCGCGGCAGTTGGACCACTGCCGGTCATGCTGTATTTGCATGGCGGCGGTTACGTTCACGGGGTGCCCGAGCAATTCGGCTCAAGCATCAAGGACTTCATCGAGACAGAACCATGCATCATAGTCGCGCCGGACTATAGAAAGGCCGTTGAATCGCCGTACCCGGCCGCATTCAACGACTGCTACGACACCCTGCTATGGATAAGGGATAATGCGGCCTCCATCGGCGGAAGAACCGACAGATTCATCGTGTCAGGCCATAGCGCGGGCGGAGGGCTTGCGGCGGCCGTCTCGCTCAAGGCTACCGATACCGACGATGCAAAAATAGCCTTTCAAATGCCGCTATATCCAATGATTGATGACCGGCAGAATAGCGCCTCTGCCGTTGGAAACGACGCACCCGTATGGGATGAAGAAGCTAACAGGCTGGCATGGTCCCGTTATCTCGATGGCGTGATGAACGTTACGCCTTACGCAGCTGCGGCACGCTGCACAGACTATACGAAATTGCCGCCGACGATCACTTACGTCGGCAGTATAGAGCCATTTCGGGATGAAACGAAAATCTACGTTGAGAGCCTTCGTCGGGCCAATGTTCCGGTCGAATTCGAGGTATTCGACGGCGCTTTTCACGGTTTTGACGTGATGGTACCAGACGCTCCAATTAGTAAGCGAGCAAATCAGTTCCTAATGGAAAACTTCCAAAAGTTTGTTCAGCGGTATTTCCCCTAGGACTATCAACACAGTCTGGACAGCCGCTGCATCATTTGCAGTTTCGCATGCGGCGATGAGGGCCATCCGATCATCCGGGTGCTTGGATGACGCAGCAGTCCCGACCGAAATTCGTAGCGCATAGTCCGTTAACTCCCGTCACCCGATCCGAATGTCGGCTTTGGGTCCAGGCTGTGTGAAAACTCCGACGTCGAACTTACGCGTAGAAGGTTTGTCTCGATTACGTTGAATAACAAAAGAATCGCTGTGGCAGTCACCGTCGAA
>VAZH01000373.1 GCA_005884465.1 Alphaproteobacteria bacterium
GTTAAGTCCTGCATTTCGGTTCCTCCAATGCTTCAACGGCGGCAGTAAGCCCCCTCTCCCCTTGTGGGAGAGGGTCGGGTGAGGGGTTACGGTCTATCGCCTAGACCCCTCACCCGGCGCTGCGCGCCGACCTCTCCCTACGGGAGAGGTGGATCGAATTCGCAGATAGCTCCGCTTCAACGTTTAATAGCGTCATTCCGCGGCCACACGAAGTGTCGAACCCGGAATCTCGAGATTCCGGGTTCGCGCTGACGCGCGCCCCGGAATGACAGCTCAATGCCTGATCCCAAAAATCTGCCTTGCCTCTGCAGGATTCGCGATCTCGCGGCCGGCGCGGCGCGCGCAGGCTGCGATGCTCTCGATCAACTGGCCATTCGACGTCACTTTCGCGCCGTCGCCGAGATAGAATGTATCTTCCAGCCCGGTGCGCAGGTGGCCGCCGAGCTCGGCGCAGCGCTGATGCAGCGGCCAGATTTCCTCCCGCCCGATCGCGGTGACCTGCCAGTGCGCCTCCGGCAATTTCAGCTTCAAGAGAATCGGCAGCAACTCCGGATCGGCCGGCATGCCCGAGGCGACACCCATCACGAAATTGTACTCCAGCGGTCCGGAATACATGCCGGTCTGCCGGTACATCCCGACGCAGCGCACGATGCCGACATCAAAACATTCGAATTCGGGAATCGTGTCCACTTGCTTCATCACGTCGAGATAATCCCGCACTTTCTCGACCGCGTTATCGAACATCATCGGCGGCCACGCCCAGGTGTTGTCAGCCTTCACCTTGAGATAATTCAGCGAGCCGGCGTTGCAGGCCGCCATCTCCGGTTTTGTTTCGCGCACGCAGTCCAGCGCGCCCTGGTAGTTGGGCCCGGACGTTCCGGTGGTGTGATTGATGATCACGCCCGGACAGGCCTCCCGGATCGCCTGCTGGATCTCGCGGGAGACGCCGACTTCCCATGACGGCAGATGTCCCTTGCCCGGCGCCTGCTGGCGCAGATGGATATGCATCACGCTGGCGCCGGCATTGAACGCGGCCTTGGCCTCGCGCGCCATTTCCTCCGGGGTGACCGGAACGTGGTGCTGTTTGGGATCGGTCAGCACGCCATTCAGGGAGCAGGTGATGACAGCTTTGTCGCTCATGGATAGCCTTCGATCTGGTCAAATCCCGGGTCGCGGAACAGTCCGGCGGATTATGCGTCCTGCGACGCCCCGCTTCTTGCGTCCATGCGCTATCGCGGGGCGGTTACGGCCGCCCGTGGCGTAGGCCGGCACTATCGAGGACGCCGGGATCGCTGGGGTAAATCGCGAGATCCCTCGAGCCCAGAAAAATCGCGCGCGGCTTCAAGCCATAGAACCGGCGGATCGAATGGCTGAAATGCGTCGAGTCGGGGTAGCCGATGTCCTGCGCCAGGTGCGCCAGATTGATATTCTGGTTAGCAAAGTGCAGCAAATGCCGCGCGCGCTTCCAGGCGCGAAACGCGCGAAACGAGACGCCGGTCTGCTCCTTGAACAGGTGCAGGAACCGCGACGGCGACAGACCAGCCGATACGGCGCAATCGGCCGCCGTCATCTTGCTGCCGGAGAAATCGTTTAGTTTTGCGGCGGATCGCTTGATGCGGTGATCCAGCTTGCGGTCCGGCAGTGCTTCGCCAAAGCACAACTGATCGAATTCTCCGGTGGTAAAACCGCGACGCCCTTGCTGCAGCCGCAAGGTCTCGTAAGCGGCGCGAATTCGCCGCGCGATATCGGGCGCATCAGTCCCGGCAATTCTTGTGCTCAAGCCCTCCATCGCCGAGGGCTCGACTGTTTCCGGTTCGATCACAAGGCAAATGATGCAAGGATGTTCGCTCTCAACGCTGTGCGGCACATAGGGCGGAACGACCCCCAACTCACCGACCAGCTCGGACTTGCCTTCGATGATCTTGAGGCTTCCGCGCATCGCGACATAGATGTTGAATCCGCCGCTGGTGCGCTTTCGCGGCCGGCCCAATAGCCCCGCATAAAACACCCGCTCGGGGCTGATCAGCATCAGCCGCCCGGATTCGCGGCGATCCCTGTCATTCATGGTCCGTCCCTCCCGGGAGCGATCTCTGCTTCTTGTCGCTTGGCGCGGGCTCTCTGCCGGAGCTCTCAGCAGAATACAGAAATCGCGGCGGATGTCACCGACGGATAAATATCGGGAGATGCTAGGGATTCAGCCGATCGGGCCGGGCGTTCAGGAGCGCCGCGCGACCTTCTGCTGCTCGCCGGCGAGATTTTCGGCGGCGACGGCCCTTTTGTAGCCATCGCGCGCCTGCAGTCGTTGCCAGTAGGCGGCGACATTAGGCCCGAAATCCTTTGCCAGCCCGATGGTTTCGGCCAACCGCAGCGCATAGCCGATGACGATATCGGCCGCCGTGAACCGCTCGGCGGCGAGCGTCTCGGCCTTGGCGGTTGCGGCTTCGACAGCCCGCAGCCGGCCCAGAAACCATTTGGCATAATCGGTTGCCACTTGCGGATTGCGCCGCTCCTCGGGCTCGAGCTGGCTGTAGCGCAGCACCAGCGTTTGCGGAAAGGTCAGCGTCGCATCGCTGAAATACATCCAGTTCAGGAAGGCGCCATAGGCCGGTTCGTCGAGGCCGACGATCAGCGGCGTCGGTCCATAGCGGGTGCCGAGATAATGGCAGATGCCGGAGGACTCCGTCATTCTGGTTTCGCCGTCGATCATCAACGGGATGGTGCCGAGCGGATTGAGCGCGAGATAGTCCTTGGCGAATACCCGCGGCGGGAACGGCAGCATTTTCAGCTCGTAAGGAAGCCCGATCTCTTCCAGCATCCACAGCGGCCGGAACGAGCGCGCCCCGTGGCAATGATAAAGCGTGATCATCGGGCGTTCCCTTGTTGATTCATGCCAGTGTGGGCCGCCGGTGAATGATCCGCAATGGTATCTTCACTGCTCCGGTTCGCGCCTGTTCAGAGGTTTGCACCCTGAATGATATCGCCGAACCTGACATAGCCCTGCCCGTCCCAGCGTTGCAGCTGCATTTGCTGTAACGGATGGTGGTTGGTCGGGCTGGTGTTGACGCGCACGCCCGGCAACAGCGTCGGAACCTCGAGGTCCTTCAAATTGTTGGCCTCCCGCATGATCCTTTCCCGGCTAAAGTCTCCCTTGCACTGCTCGAGCAATTTCCGCAGCACGGACGTGACCGTATAGCCATAGGCGTTCAGGAATTCCTTCGGGTTTCCGTCGCTGAAATACTTCGCCATGAATTTCATATAGTCTTTCATGGCAGCGTCTTCGGCCCACGCTGGATCGGACGGATCCTTGAGATACACCGAGGTGATCAGACCCTTGGCACGTTCGGGCCCGACGGGCATGATCGTGGAGGACACCGACGCCGCGCCGCTGGTGACGAAATGCATCGGCTTCCAATCGAGCTCAAAGACCTTCCGGATCGCCTGCGCGGCAAATTTTGCCGTGACGCCGGAGATCAGCACATCGGCATTGCTCGCACGCAGGTTGACGATCTGAGAATCGATCGTCGGATCGGTCACCTCGTAGGATATCGCCTTGACCAGCGTTTCATATCGATCGCCCAGCACGTCACGCAGGCCGTTGACGAAATCCTTGCCGAGGTCATCGTTCTGATACAGCAGCGCAAATTTTGCATCCGGCTTTTGACCAAGCGCATATTTGGCAAAGACCTGGGCTTCGGTCCTTGAACTCGGTGCGAAGCCCATGGTCCACGGATAGCTCTGGTAATCGCCCCATTTGTCGCCGTTCACCGACAGGAACAAATGCGGCACCTTGTTTGAATTAATGTATTTGACCACGGCCGAATTCGGCGCCGTACCGAGCATCGAATAAAGGAATGCGACATTGTCGCTTTCGATCAGCTTCCTGGTTTGTTCAACGGTCTTCGCCGGGTTGAAGCCGTCGTCATAATAGATGAAATTGATCTTGCG
>VAZH01000374.1:0-3361 GCA_005884465.1 Alphaproteobacteria bacterium
CCCGCGCGACGGGATGCTAGACTTACCTTGTGAGGCGGGAGTGCCCGTCCGGACGTCCCTGGCCCGCGAATGATCCTCAGCTTTGACGACTGCGAAATCGATCTCGAACGCCGAGAGCTCAGGCGCGCCGGCATGGCCGTGCATGTCGAACCTCAAGTATTCGACCTTCTCGCTTACCTGGCGCAGAACGGCGACCGGGTCGTCAGCAAGGATGAAATCTTCGCCTCGATATGGGAAGGCCGGATCGTCTCGGACTCGACGCTGACCAGCCGTATCAACGCTGCCCGAACAGCAGTCGGAGACAGCGGCAAGGAGCAAAAGTTGATCCGCACTGTGCCCCGCAAGGGCCTGCGCTTCGTCGGCGATGTGAGGACGGAACCGGACCGCCCCGAACCGGCAGACACTTTGAATTCGCCGCCGGATGCAACCGACGGGCCGACGCGCGCGGCACTGCAGCTGCCGGACCGGCCCGCGATCGCCGTACTCCCCTTTATCAATATGAGCGGCGAGCTGGAGCAAGAGTATTTCTCCGACGGAATCAGCGAGGACATCATTACCGGCTTGTCGAAGCTGCGCTGGTTCTTCGTGATTGCGCGCAACTCTTCCTTTACCTACAAGGGCAAGTCCGTGCACATGAGGCAGATCGCCGAGGAACTCGGCGTCGGCTACGTGGTCGAGGGCAGCGTGCGCAAGAGCGGCGACCGCGTCCGCATCACGGCGCAGCTCAACGATGTCGCAACCGGCAGCCACATCTGGGCGGAGCGCTACGACCGCGATCTCGCCGATGTCTTCGCAGTCCAGGACGAGATCACTGAATCGATCGTGGCCGCGATCGAACCGCAACTCTATGCGGCGGAAAATTTTCGCGCCCGGCGCAAGGCGCCGGGCAGCCTGGATGCCTGGGATCTGGTGATGCGGGCGCTGTCGCATTACTGGCGCGTGACGCGGCAGGACAATGTGGTCGCGCAGGCGCTATTGGAAAAAGCCATCGCGATCGACCCGAATTACGGGCAGGCACTCGGCGTGCTCGCCACCAGCCATATCTTCGGCGCTCATATGGGCTGGGGAGACATGGCGACGGTGGCGCCGATCGCCGAGCGCGCGGCGCTGGCCGCGGTTGAGGCCGACAGCGAAGACCCGTGGGCGCACCACGGGCTGGCCTACGTTTATCTGTTCGCGCGGCGCTTCGACGACTCGCTGGCAGAATTCGAACTGGCGTTGCGGCTCAATCCGAACTTCTCGCTGGCCCAGGCTTTCTACGGCGTGACGCTATGCTATTGCGGGCGCTGGCAAGAAGGCGACCTGGCCGCGCGCCGCGCACTGCGGCTTAGCCCACGCGATCCGCTCTCTGCGCTCTATTACGGCATTGCCGCGTATGCCCAGTTCATTGGACACAACTACGACGAGGCCATCCGGCTTGCGCACGAGTCTCTCAGGCAACGCGCCGATTTCGTCGGCGGGCACCGTGTGCTCACCGCCGCCGCCGGCATGGCCGGACAAAACGAAGTCGCCAGCATCGCGTTGCGGGAACTTCGCCGCGCGCAACCCAATGTTACGCTGGCCTGGATCGCAAACGAGCTGCCAATGAAGCAGCCCGCCGACCGCGAGCACTATCTGGAAGGCCTCCGGCGCGCAGGTTTGGAGTAAGCCCCATCCCTTGACGGAGTTCGGCCGGCGATGTCGCGGCGGAATTCGCAACATCGCCGGTCGCCTTTGTCGCAAACCGACGGTTACTCGGCGATTGCCTCGCCGGAACCGCCAAACTCCGCCGGGAAGTCTTTCAGCTTCGGCAGGCCGTCCCGCATGGGCAATACCGTCTCGGCGTAATTGACGTGAACACCGGGGGTAAAGGCGAGTGTCGGAATCGTCGCGGTGTACACGTCGACAAGGCCAAGCGGCGGATGGCTGTTCATCAGATGCCCGCCGCACTTCGCGCAATATTTGCGCTGGCTCATTGCCGTCTTCGAAAACGTCGCGACGTGTTCTGCACCCGATGTGACCTGCACGGCCTCCGGCTTCAGAGGCTAAAGGCGTTCACCGGCCCGCCGGACCACGAACGACAGGAGCGGCAATGGCAGTAACCCATGGCCACCGGTGAACCGGTAACCTCGACTTTGACCGCGCCGCAAAAACAGCTTCCTGAATGTGTCATGGTAATACCTTTCATTGCATGCAATTAAACTTGGATGATATCAGGCCGATCTGCGCCAGGGCAACAGCATCGAAACCCGCTTCTTGTAATTGCGGTAATCGTCGCCGAAGAGGTCGACCAGGTCGCGCTCTTCCAGGAAGATGCCGACGAAGATGTAGGCCGTGGTCACCGCTGCGAACAGCAGATGTCCGACAGTCATGGTGGGCGCCGCCCAGAACGCGATGATGAAGCCGAGATAGATCGGGTGCCGCACGAATTTGTAGTACAACGGCGTCCGGAAGCGCGGCGTCGGCATCTCCTGACCGGCGAGATTATTGGCGACCTGATGCAATCCGAACAGCTCGAAATGATTGATCAGGAACGTGCTGGGAAGCACGATCGCCCAGCCACCCAATGACAGGGTCGCGATTGTCGCGGCGATATTCGGGTCATCGATCTGCCAAACAATTGCCGGCATCGGATGCCACTTCCAGAACAAGAGATCGAGCGTCAGGCTGGCCAACAGCACGTAAGAGCTGCGCTCGACTGATTTCGGCACATATTGCGTCCACCGTTGCTTGAATTGCTTGCGCGCCATCAGGCTGTGCTGAACAGCGAACAGCGACATCAAGAGCAGATTTACGACCAGCGCCTGGGTTGCCGACGATTGTGAGCCGGTGTCGATCGTCTTGGGCACCACCATGCCGCCTACGAACCCGATGGCGTAAAGGAAGGTGGCGAAGAACGTGAAATAGGCGACGACGCCGTAGAGGAATGCGACGAATCTTAGAATTCGATTTCCCTGCAGGTCTGGTCTAATGGCTTGAAATTCGGTCATGATTATCTCCACAGGCAATGATTGGAATCGTAATAACGCTCTGTCCAGGATGCCGGAACGGCGACTTGAAGGCTTTGCCCGGCGCTTGATTTATCCGTGAGACAGGCCTGATTATTCCTTGAGAACGGACGCGGTCCGGGGGAAGCGGCGTGCAATTTACCTTTGACAATCAAACGCTTGATACTGAGCGTCGCGAGTTGCTCCGCGACGGGGCGCCGATACCGGTGCAACCGCAAGTCTTCGACCTGTTGGTCTATCTGGTGCAGAACCGCGGCCGCGTCGTCAGTAAAGAGGATCTGATCGGCCAGGTCTGGGACGGCCGAACCGTTTCTGATTCGACATTCACCAGCCGCGTCAACGCCGCCCGAACCGCCGTCGGCGATAGCGGCAGG
>VAZH01000374.1:3501-4912 GCA_005884465.1 Alphaproteobacteria bacterium
TTGCCCGATCGGCCGGCGATCGCCGTGCTTCCTTTCAACAACATGAGTGGTGAACGGGAACAGGAATATTTTTCCGACGGGATCAGCGAGGACATCATTACCGCGCTATCCAAGCTGCGGTGGTTTTTCGTCATCGCCCGCAACTCTTCGTTTACGTACAAGGGCAAGGCCGTGCATATGAAGCAGGTCGCCGAGGAGCTTGGTGTGCGATATGTACTCGAAGGCAGCGTGCGCAAGAGCGGCGACCGCGTCCGCATCACGGCGCAGCTCAACGATGTCGCAACCGGCAGCCACATCTGGGCGGAACGCTACGACCGCGATCTCGCCGATGTATTCGCCGTGCAGGATCAGATCACCGAGGCCATCGTCGCCGCGATCGAACCGCAGCTTTATGCGGCGGAAAATTTCCGCGCCCGGCGCAAGCCGCCGAACAACCTGGACGCCTGGGATCTGGTGATGCGGGCGCTGTCGCATTACTGGCGCGTGACGCGGCAGGACAATATGGTCGCGCAGGCGTTATTGGAAAAAGCCATCGCAATCGATCCAAACTACGGGCAGGCGCTCTCCCTGCTCGCCACCAGCCATATGTTCGGCGTGCACCTGGGGTGGGCGGACATACGCTCGGCTGCGCCGGTCGCCGAGCGCGCGGCGTTGGCCGCGGTTGAGGCCGACAGCGAGGACCCCTGGGCGCACAATGCGCTGGGCAGCGTTTATTTTTCCACGCGGCGCCTCGACGACTCGCTCGCCGAATTCGAACTGGCGTTGCAGCTCAACCCGAATTTCTCGCTGGCTCAGGGTTACTACGGCCTGGCACTGTCCTACTGTGGGCGTTGGCAAGAAGCCCATGAAGCCGCGCAACGTGCCATTCGACTGAGCCCGCGCGACCCCTCTTCCGCGATCTATTACGGAGTCGCCGCCTATGCGCAGTTTGTCGGACGAAACTACCAGCAAGCTATCGCCCTGGCGCGCGAAGCGATCCGTCAGCGCGGCGATCTCACCGGCGCCTACCGGGTACTGACGGTGGCCGCCGGCATGTCCGGGCAGGCCGAGGTCGCAACCGCTGCGCTGCAAGAGCTGCGCCGCGCGCAGCCCAACATCTCTCTGGCCTGGATCGCAAACCAATTGCCTTGGAAGCTGGATGCCGACCGCGAGCACTATCTGGAAGCCTTCCGCCGCGCGGGCCTGGACTAGCGTCGCTTTTGCTTACGCGGCGACCTCCTGTGGATCCGGAGCCTGCCTTTCGGTGGTGCATTGGCATGGCTCGCCCGAGCGAAAGCCACTGGTTGGGCGGCTTCCGGCGCGATAGAGTCCCGGCATGGCAGTCACAGACATTGCAAGCAGGACCTACAATCACGGCTGGCGGCTCGATCCGATCGTGCGCAGCCTGCTCGATACTGATTTTTACAAGCTA
>VAZH01000374.1:5118-9349 GCA_005884465.1 Alphaproteobacteria bacterium
TTCCAGCTGCCCGAATACGAGCTCCGCAAGGTCGACGGCCAGTATGAACTGCATTTCCACGGGCCCTGGACGCATACCACGATGTGGGAGATTCCGGCGCTTGCCATTCTCAACGAGCTGCGCTCGCGCCAGGTGGTGAAAGGACAAGGCCGCTTTGTCCTCGACGTTCTCTATGCCCGCGCCAAGGCCAAACTCTGGACCAAGGTCGAGCGTTTGCGCAAGCTCGAAGGCTTGCGGCTTTCCGATTTCGGTACGCGGCGGCGCCATGGTTTTCTGTGGCAGCGCTGGTGCGTCGAGGCCGTCAAGGAAGGTCTGGGACCCTCCTTCACCGGCACCTCCAATGTCTTGCTGGCGATGGACAACGACCTGGAGGCGATCGGGACCAATGCGCATGAGTTGCCGATGGTCGCCGCGGCGCTGGCGAATGACGATAATGAACTGCGCTGGGCGCCGTATCGTATTCTCGATCAGTGGCGTCACACCTATGGCGGCAATCTTCTGATCGCGCTGCCCGACGCCTACGGCACCAAGTCATTCCTGCGCGATGCGCCGGAATGGGTGGCCGACTGGACCGGTTTTCGCCCCGATAGCGCACCGCCGATCACGGCCGGCGAAGAAATCATCAAATGGTGGAAGCAAAAGGGCCGCGATCCCAAGGAGAAGCTCCTGGTTTTTTCCGACGGCATGGACGTCGGATCGATCGAAGAGACCTATCGTCATTTCGCCGGCCGGGTGCGGATCAGTTTCGGCTGGGGCACCAACCTGACCAATGATTTCGTGGGATGTGCGCCAGACGGCTCGGTCGATCTCGATCCGATCTCGATCGTCTGCAAGGTGACGTCGGTCGACGGCCGGCCGGCGGTAAAACTTTCGGACAACCCGGAAAAAGCCACCGGTGATCTGTCCGAAGTCGAACGTTATCTGCGGGTATTCGGCAACGCAGGCCGGGTTCGCACCGCGGTGCATGTTTGAAGAGACAGGCCAAGCGATCTTGCGACCAAGGCGGTGGCGATATCGATAACGTCGGCGTTGGCTTGAGCGTGGCTGATCGGCATCGGCCGCCCTGCTCATCAGGTCGAGCCGGCCTTTGCTTCAAGACCTCGGCTGTAGCGTGACATGGCAAAGCAGAAGGCGAAGTAGATCAGCCCCACGAACACGTAGACCTCGACACTGAACGACTGCCAGGCGGGATCGATGATGGCGGTCTTGGCTGTCGTCAGCAGGTCGAAGATGCCGATGATCAGAACCAGGCTGGTATCCTTGAAGAACGCGATGAACGTATTCACCAGTGGCGGGATCACATGACGGATTGCCTGCGGCAGAATGATCAAGCCGTTTTTCTGCCAGTACGACAGGCCTAGCGCATCGGCGGCCTCGTGCTGCCCTCTGGGAACAGCCTGCAGGCCGCCGCGAATGACTTCGGCAAGATAGGCGCCGGCGTAAAGCACGAACGCGATCTGGGCTCGGAGCAGCTTGTCGATGTTGACACCATCCGGCAAGAACAGCGGAAACATGACGCTCGCCATGAACAGCAGGCTGATCAAGGGAACGCCGCGGATGAGCTCGACATAGAGCACGCATAGCGAGCGGATGGCGGGGAGTTTGGAACGGCGGCCGAGCGCGACGAGGATCCCGAGCGGGAAGCCGAAGGCCAGCCCGAATGTCGCAAGAATCAGCGTCACCGGCAGCCCGCCCCAGCGATCCTGGGAAACAAAGGTCAGTCCGGGGATACCGCCCCACATCAACAGGCCGATCACGACCAGCGCCGCCGCCCATACCAGCACGAGCTCCTTGCGCCAAAAGCTGCGTCGGCTCGACAGGAAGAAGAGCGCAATGAACACAAGGGTAGCGAGCGCCGGCCGCCACTGCTGATTGAAGGGATAGGTGCCGAACAGGATGAAGCGAACCTTCTCAGGGATAACGGCCCAGCAGGCGCCGAGTCCCCGGATCGCCCGGCAGGCGTTGGTATCATTGCCGGGAACGCTCCAGATCGCATTCCAAAAACCCCACTGCACGAGGCTCACGCACGCCTTCCCGAGCACGAGAATCAGCAACAGAGAAATGATCGTCGAGGGAATCGACGAGAACAGATTGACGCGCAGCCACCTGATCACGCGGTTGCCCGTAGTCCCGCGGTGTCGCGATCGACCGAAGGGCAGCGGATTTTCCGGAGCATCCGTTACTGACGTCATGGATCAGCGCTCCACCAGCGCGATGCGCGCATTATACCAGTTCATGAAAAGGCTTATGCCGAGGCTGATGGTCAGAAAGACCGCCATGATAAGCGCGATGGCTTCGATGGCCTGGCCGGTCTGGTTCAGCGTCGTATTCGCAATCGATACAATGTCCTGATAGCCGACCGCGACGGCCAGCGAGGAATTCTTGGTCAGGTTCAGATATTGGCTGGTCATCGGCGGAATGATGACGCGCAGAGCCTGCGGCATCACAATGTGCTGAAGAACGAAGCTCCGGCGCAGACCGAGCGCCATGGCGGCATCCCATTGACCCCTGGGAACGGCCTGTATGCCGCTGCGGACGATCTCGGCGACGAAGGCCGAGGTGTAGGTGACGAGCGCCACCAGGAGCGCGAAGTACTCCGGCGACAATGTCAGCCCGCCGACAAAATTGAAGCCCCGCAGCTCAGGCATGGTAATGGTCCAGGATACGCCCAAACCCAAACCCCAAGACACCAGCGCCGGTACGCCGACCACAAAAATCAGCGCGTAAGGCCAGAGGCGACGCGGCTGACCGTCCAGCATTTGCCGCGCAACCAGTCGCCGCCGGACCGCATACAACGCGATCAGCCCGACCGCGGCCGCAGCCATCACCCAGAGGTTTCCTTCCTCGATCGGAATCGATGGAAGTATCAGGCCTCGATTTGATAGATATACGCCGTCTATCGGCTTCCATGCAGCGCGAGCCGCCGGAAGTCCCTGCATCAGCACGTACCAGAATAATAGCTGCAGCAGCAGTGGAACGTCGCGAAGGACTTCCACATAGACCGCGGCAAGCCGGGATAGCAGCCAATTGGACGACAGCCGCGCGATGCCAATCATGGTACCGAGCACGGTCGCCAGCACGATGCCGATGGCGGCGACGCGGAGGGTGTTGACGACGCCGACGATGAACGCGCGCAGATAGGTATTTTTGGGGCTGTAGGCGAGCCAGGTGTCTGCAATCGGCATCCCGGCCTCGCGACCGAGAAAGGCGAAACCGGTCGAGATGCGCCGCACCGAAAGATTGTGAAGGGCATTCGACCAGAGCCAGGCGACGACCGCGATCGCGATCGCCACCACCACGATCTGCCAGAGAAGTCCGGCAAAGCGCTCGTTGCTCAGAGAAATGCGCCACCGCGGGCCGGGAGGGTGTCTGGGCGTAGATGTTGTCACAGCACAAGGATCCTTCTGACAAGAGCGATCTCGGCTATGCGCTGGCGGGCGCGTTTCATATGTTGCATCAAATCGTATTTTATGCAACATATGTTGCATGGCTCGGCCGCAATTGAAGTCCTCGCCCCTCAATGAACTCTGTAGCGCCTTGCCGTCGCTGCCGATGCGGCTGCAAGAGGTTGGGCGGTTTGTTGCCGCCAATGACTATGATGCTACGACGCGTTCGATGCGCGAACTGGCCGCGGTGGCGGGGGCCGATCCAGCTTCCTTCACCCGGCTCGCGAAGGCGTTGGGCTATTCGGGGTGGGACGGGTTGCGCGCCGCCCTGACCGAGGCCCGGCGGCCTGCGCAACCGTCGCCGTTCTCAGGTCGAACCAGGGGGCGACGCCAGGGTCCCAACTCTGACGTCACATTGGTCGGCGACAAATTCGAGGCTGAAGCAGCAGGTCTTGCACGCATCTCGTCCGGCTCGGTGGCGACGGCTGCCAAGGCCTTGCACGTGGCACAACGCATCTGGATTGCCGGCTTTCGAAGCTGCCGCAGCGTCGCGGAGTTGCTTAATTACCAGCTTCGACTGTTCCGGCCTGACGCGGCGCAGCTGGTTGGCGGCTCGGGCCCCGAAGATCTTGATCTCGGCGCATTTCATGCCGGTGACGCGGTCGTGGCCATCGGGTTTGCGCCCTATTCCACTGCGAGCGTGTTATCGGCACGCGCGGCACACCGTTCCAGGGCCACGCTGATCGCGATTGCGGACACGGCAGCTGCACCGATGGCAGAGGGCGCCGAGCACCTGCTTCTGTTCGAGGCCGCCTCCTCACCGGGATTCTTTCCGAGCCTGACCG
>VAZH01000375.1 GCA_005884465.1 Alphaproteobacteria bacterium
CTTTTGTCTTTTCCATGCCGAATTCCACCGACCGATGCTCGACAAACATGTCGAATTCCTCGAACGAGCCCTTGTCGAGCAAAAGCTCGATGCGCTCCCGCGCGGTCAGCTTGCCGCGGGCGTGCTGCGCCTCGATGCGCTTCTCGCCGCCGCCGAGTTTTGCCCCGCGGCGGAGCTCTTCGAGGGTGTCCAGGACGTCTTTCATGTGGTGTTTCCCGTCAAATTTGGCTCGGTTCTAACACGGCGCTTTCCCGCCGGGAAACAGGCTTCGGGTGCCAACCTCGCGATTCTATAGGGGGTTATCGGAGAAAAGACATCGAGCCGTCAGCTGAACTGAACGCCAATCTGCATTTTGTTGCGCCAGACCACTTTGCAGGACCGCGCGGCCGATTCCATTTCCATGACCAGCACAAAATGGTCGGGAGCTCTTGCGAGACTTGCTCCCTCTAACGCTGCGCCCGTCGCCGAGATATTGCGGACGGTGCACGTCATGCTTTCCCGGTCAAAGCTGATCCTGGCAGCTCTATTGCTATTGCGCCGTGGGATACTCCGATGTTCGCAAACAGCGCCGCGTGCCCCCGAAGTGAGAGCGGGCGTACCGTTCGAGACATCCATTTGACCGTCCGCCGCTGGATCAACCCCAAGCGCTTTGCTGAAACCTGACGCGATCTTGCCTGAAAATAGAACGTCGGCCTGGAGTTGAAAATCGCCCAGGACCTTCGTTCGCTGCACCCCTCCCTGGCTGCTCTTCAACTGGAGCGAACCGAGAAGCTGCTCGACCTTGCCATAGCGTCCGAACGGCAGCAGAAGCCTTTCGCAATCGATCCGCTGATCATTCGCGTCAACCGTGGAAAAAATCGCATAGATGAGACAGCCGCTCGCCGCACATTCCTTGGCCGCATCCAGCGTAATTCGTCTGAGAGACATTGGAACAACCTGCTCCATTGTCTTGCCCGCCCAACTCGAATTGAACACTTCAGCGACGTTTTCGCCTTGATAGAGAGCCCGGAATTTTAGAAGACGGCCTGCGCCCTCGATATTCCACACCACAAGCTGTTTCGGATCGTGGCGGCTTGCCTCGGGCTCGAACTCCGTGAAAGCGGGGAAAGCACGACCGGCTGCCAGCCGGTCCCAATAGGAAGCCAGAGCACGCTGGGTGACCGATTTGATCGCCTCGGGCGGTGCAAACTTGAATTGCATGAGCGATCTCGGATTCTTCGATGCATAACTCTGGAAGCAATCAATTAAGAATGACTAAAAAAAGCACTGGCATCAGCCAGGACAGGCACGGAGCTGCCGCCGCGAAACGCCCTCCCGGCATCTGGCACCCCTGCCCGGCGCACGATATATCCGCACCCTCAACGGAGGCGAAGCCGATGGCCGATATCGCATGCACGGAAAACGCAGGCGCCGCGACCGGCGGAGTGCGAACGCTGCTTCGGCTGGAGGGGCTGACGCTGTTTGCGGGCATGACGCTGCTTTACGTGGTCTGGGACGGATCGTGGTTGGTTTACGCCATCCTGTTTCTGGCGCCCGATCTGAGTTTTGCGGCCTATCTCGCGGGCCCGAAACCAGGCGCCATCCTCTACAATGCCGCGCACAGCTACATGGCGCCGGTGAGCCTGATGGTTGCCGGATTTGCGCTTTCCTCGCCGCTCACGCTTTCCATCGCGATGATCTGGATGGCCCATATCGGCATCGACCGCGCGCTACTCAGCGGGATTTGGCTTCACCCATCTCGGCCGGATCGGGAAGGAGACGGCCAAGACGACCTGACATTGCGGCGGGCTACTTCTCGCCGTCCTTGAATGGCGGCTCTTTGCCGGGAGGCACGGTTTCTTCCGCCATCGCCAGCATCATGGCCACCATGACGTAGTTGCCGGCCACGGCCGTCAAATCCACGATCTGCTGATCGTTGAAAACCTTCCTCGCCCGCGCGAAGGTTGGATTGGAAATCTTTTTCGTGGTCGTGAGCTCGGTGACGAAATCGTAAACGACGGTCTCGTCCTCGGCCATGTTGGACGGCCGCTTGCCGGCTTTCAGCTCGGCAATGATCTCAGGCGCAAGGCCCGCCTTCGCCGCCAGCGGCGCATGCGCATACCACTCGACCTGGGAGCGCCATTGCCGTCCGATGATCAGGATCGCGAATTCATTGAGCCTGATCGGGACCGAAGTTTCCCAGCGCAGATAATGAAACAGGTCGAACAGCCGCTGACCCAGCACCGGGCTGCGCAGCATCGGGTTGTACGGTCCGGCAATGCCGATGCTCGAGACTTTCATGACCTGCTCGCCGAGTGGCTTCTGGCTCTCGTCGAGCTGGTCCATCGTGAGCTGTGGAAAGCGCCGTTCTTTGCCGGTCGCAGACTGCGCGAACGTCATGGCCGCCAGCCGCCGGCCGCGGCGACCGCGAGCGATGACATCCAGACAGCAAATTTCATGATTTCCTCCATGTTCTCGTTGTGACGGCGCGAAGCCTAGTCCAGCGCCGCAGTGCAAACCAGATACTGGCGACACCAATGGACCCGTTCGGTCCTCCCCGCGTTGGTTCGGTGAACCTGGAACTAAAATGGAGAACACAAAATGTCTGGATCCAATATCGCACGGGCGGGGGTGCTGCTGCTGGCAGCGCTGTATCTGC
Source organism: Alphaproteobacteria bacterium (assembly GCA_005884465.1). Classification (GTDB taxonomy): domain Bacteria; phylum Pseudomonadota; class Alphaproteobacteria; order Rhizobiales; family Xanthobacteraceae; genus Bradyrhizobium. The sequence goes on from VAZH01000375.1 coordinate 2,639, forward strand.
CCGGCGGCGCCACACAGGCCGCGGTTTCTTCTCCCTTCGTCGCCATGGCCGGTTCATGGTCGGGCGGCGGTGTGCTGAGCACAACAGACGGAATGCAGGAGCGGCTGCGTTGCCGGGCGTCCTACGATGTCGCTGCCAGCGGCGCCGAGCTTCGCCTCAATCTGAGGTGTGCAAGCCAAAGCTATAATTTCGATCTGGCGAGCGAGGTTCAGTACCGCGGCGGTGCGATTTCGGGCTCATGGAGCGAAGCCAGCCGCAACGCTTCCGGGACCATTTCGGGACGTGCCGCGGGCGATCACATCGAGGCTGCGGCGAGAGGCGAAAACTTCTCGGCCAATCTGTCGCTGACGACGCGCGGAGGCCAACAAACCGTGTCTATCCGCCCGCAGGGAACCAACGTAACGGCGGTTTCGATCGCGCTCAATCGGCGTTAACTGCGAGCTAGATCGCGCCGATATCGGTAAGGCATTGCTGCGTCAGCGTCATGCGCGCGGCGATGTGGCGGGGCTCGCGCACATCCATATTGAGCGCAAACACGGTTTGGGCGCTGCCCTTCTCGGCCCAGCCGACCATCCAGCCGAGCGACGGCTTGCCGAGTTCGGCGCCCAGCAGGCCGCTCTTGGCACGGATGATGGCATCGCCTGTCTTGGTGACGGGAAGGATATCGCGGACCAATTCCTGGCTGCGTTTTGAGACCGGCAGCGCGCCGCGCCGCAGCCGATCGACGAAATCGATCTGCTCGATCGGATCGATACGCAGATTGCCGGTCAGCCAGAACTGGTCGATACCGCCGCCGATATCGCGGTTGCCGTATTCAAACAGATCGACAAATTTCTGCATTCGTCCCTCACCGATGCGGCGCGCGATCTCCTGATAGACCGGCACCGCCGAGGCGGCGATTGCCGAGCGCATTGTGTGGTCGCGATTCCAGGCCTCGATGCTTCTGACAACGCCGTCCCATTTGAACACATCCTTGTCCGGATCGGCGACCACGCCAGTCTCCAGTGCAATGATCGAATTCGGAATCTTGAAGGTCGAGGCGGGCAGCATCGCCTCTCCGGAACGCTCCTTGTCGCTGGCGATCACGAGATAATCGTCGGTCTTGTAGCCGACGAAGGTACCGACCGTGCCATCGTCGGCAAACCGCTTGGCCAGATCCTCGCGGATCTCGCTGCGCTGGGGCGCGACATTGGCAAGGCCGCGCGACGGCAGGAGGCCCGCG
>VAZH01000376.1 GCA_005884465.1 Alphaproteobacteria bacterium
GATTCGTGTTTTCAAGCTCTATCCGTGCAATTTTTGCCGAATCGCCCTAAGATACTGCACCGAACCAATTTTTCGCACCAGCTCTCGTTCAAGTTTCACATTAAGAGACGGGTTTAACCGACTCTTGCGACTCGACCTTCGTTCTGACGGGCGAGCGCTCTCAGTCACCAAAGACAGTGACGTAATGATTAACGATGCGGGTAAACACGAAGTTAAGGGCAAGCCCGCAAAGCGCGGAAACTTAAGGCTTTCGCAATGAAGGCGCTCGCCGAGCAGATCAGCGATATCGACGGCGTCAACATTTATGGCCGCGTGGTTGGCGTGCGCGGGCTGATGGTCGAGATCGCAGGTCCAATTCACGCGATGTCGGTCGGCGCACGCATCGTGATCGAGACCGGCGGCAATCATTTCATCCCCTCCGAAGTCATCGGCTTCACCGGCAACAACGCCGTGGTGATGCCGTTCGCCGGCCTCGAGGGTGTCAGGCGCGGCTGTCGCGCGGTCATCGCCAATGCCGCAAGCCAGGTGCGGCCTTCGCCGCTGTGGCTCGGCCGCGTCCTCAACGCGATGGGCGATCCGATCGACGGCAAGGGGCCGTTGCCGCAGGGTCCCTCGCCGATCCCCTACCGCAACGCGCCGCCGCCGGCGCATTCGCGCAAGCGCGTCGGCGAGCCGCTCGATCTCGGCGTGCGGGCCCTCAATACGTTCGTGACCTGCTGCCGCGGCCAGCGGCTCGGCATCTTCGCCGGCTCCGGCGTCGGCAAGTCGGTGTTGTTGTCGATGCTGGCGCGCAATGTCGATGCCGATATCACGGTGATCGGCCTGGTCGGCGAACGCGGGCGCGAGGTGCAGGAATTCCTGCAGGACGATCTTGGCGAAGAGGGGCGGGCGCGCTCGGTGGTGGTGGTGGCGACCTCCGACGAGCCCGCATTGATGCGGCGGCAAGCGGCTTACTTGACTTTAGCGATCGCCGAATATTTTCGCGATGAAGACAAGGATGTGCTGTGCCTGATGGATTCGGTCACCCGCTTTGCGATGTCCCAGCGCGAGATCGGCCTGTCGGCAGGCGAGCCGCCGACCGCCAAGGGCTATACCCCGACCGTGTTCACCGAATTGCCCAGGCTGCTTGAGCGGGCCGGTCCCGGGATCGGCGCCGGCACCATTACCGGCATCTTCACGGTGCTGGTGGATGGCGACGACCACAATGAACCGATCGCCGACGCAGTCCGGGGCATTCTGGACGGCCATGTGGTGATGGAACGGGCGATCGCCGAGCGCGGACGTTTTCCGGCCATCAACATTCTCAAGTCGGTGTCCCGGACCATGCCGAGATCGGCCGACCCGGCCTATCTTGCTGTCATCACCAGGGGTCGGCAAATGATGGCAACCTATTCCGACATGGAGGAGCTGATCCGGCTCGGGGCCTATCGCGCAGGCTCGAGCGCCGAGGTCGATGAGGCGATCGCCCTGCATGAGCCGCTCGAGGCCTTTCTGCGCCAGGGCAAGGACGAGGTGACCGGCCTGAATGACGGTTACCGGCAACTTGAGCAAATCCTTGGGAGTTTGGAAACGGAACGCTAACTTTGTCAGGCCATCATCCGCGCCACACAAGTAGCGATGCCGGCGGGGCCCTTGGGGGGAGCCGGTTTTGTCCCGCTTTCAGATCGGGACTTCTGGGGAGTATGAGTCGATGAAGTCACGTGAAACGCTAATCCGCCTGAAGAAGTTTCAGGTCGACGAGAAGCGCCGAAGGGTCGCCCAGATCGAAGGCATGATCGCCGACTTCCAGCGTATGTCCGTCGACCTGGAGCGCGAAATCCACTCCGAACAGGAGCGCGCCGGGATCAACGACCCCTCGCACTTCGCCTATCCGACCTATGCCAAGGCCGCGATCCAGCGGCGCGAAAATCTGACCCGCTCCGCCGACGAACTGCGCATTCAGCTTGAAGATGCCAAGAGCCTGCTGGCCGAGGCATACGAAGAGCTCAAGAAAGTCGAGCTGCTGGACGAGCGCGATCAGGCGCGCGAGCGCGCCGAGGAAAGCGCCCGGGAGCAAGCCGACCTCGACAGCATCGGCCTGATGCGCTCACGCATCGGGGCGATTGCCTGAGGCGCTTCCTCACCTCACCTGTAAACATCATCGAAAGCCCGGGCCGCGAGGTCCGGGTTTTTCGTAAGCGCAGTCCGCAGGCCGCTGCCCGGTGGCGTGGTGGCAGGATTTGGCGCAAGGTATGATACGACACCTCTGGACTGCCGCTCTTGGTGCGTACAAAAAGCGACGGCGGATCGCGATTTTGGGGACACTGAATGCTGACGCCAGCTGAGCTGGTCTGGCTGATTGCCGCCGTCGCAAAAGGGGACGAGGCCGCCTTTGAGCGCCTTTACGCGGCGACGCGGGCGAAACTCTTTGGCGTTGTGCTGCGTATCTTGCGGCGACAGGATCTTGCGGAGGAGGTCATCCAGGAGACTTACGTCAAGATCTGGAACAGTGCCGGACAGTTCAATCCCGGCCTGTCGTCGCCGATCACGTGGATGGCGTCGATTGCCCGAAACCGTGCCATCGACATCGTGCGCAAACGGGGCGAACTCTCGATCGAGGAGGAGCCGGCGGCAATGGAAGTAGCGGCCGACAGCCCGGATCCGCTGGCGCGCCGGGAGATGACCGAAGAGTTGAAGCGCTTGCTGGAATGCGTCGGCCGTCTGGAGCCGGACCGGCAGAAGCTGGTGCTGCTCGCCTATTACAACGGCTGGAGCCGCGAGCAATTGGCTGCGCAGTTCGAGACGCCGGTGAACACGGTCAAGACCTGGCTGCGCCGCAGCGTGATGGACATCCGCGAGTGCCTTGGACTTTAGATGATGGCCTATAGCGAAGACCAGATCGCGCTCGCGGCGGAATATGCCCTCGGCACCCTGGATGCCGAGGAGCGGCTGCAGGCCGAGACCATGATGTCCGCCGACAAGGAATTCGCGGCGATGGTCGAGGCATGGCAGCACAAGCTCGGCGTCTTGAACCAGATGGTCGGCTCGGTCGAGCCGCGGCCCGAGGTCTGGAACAAGATCAAGTCGGCGATAGGCCTTTCCGAAGCGCAGGCTGCGCTGGTGCTTCCGGAGGCGCCGCCGGTCACTTCTGAGGCCGTCGAGCCTCCCGCGGTGGCGGACACTTCCAACGTCATCCGCTTGTCCGCGCAGGCCCGGCGCTGGCGCAATGTTGCGACGTTCACCACGGCGATTGCAGCCGCTCTGATCGCCATGATCGCGGTCGGGGTGTATCAGCCGGATTTGCTTCCCGAGGCCATCCGTCCAAAGCCGCGGACGCAGGTGGCTGAGGTGAAGACCCCTTCCGC
>VAZH01000130.1 GCA_005884465.1 Alphaproteobacteria bacterium
GCCGCGTCAACAGCCAGGCGATGCCATAGTCGCCGCTCAAACCCACGCGCAGATAGCCTGTCGAAACGAATGCCGATTCCGCCGCGATGCGGATGTCGCACGCCATGGCGATCGCCAGTCCCGCGCCGATCGCGGGGCCCGGCAATGCCGCGATGGTTGGCTTGCGCACCGACACCAGCGCACCGGTCAGCAGGCGTTGCCGTTCCTGCAGGTCCGCGACCTTCTCGTCATGCGACATTTCCAGCTTCTTCCGGTCGCGGTGGGCGCCCATGCCCTTGACGTTGCCGCCGGCGCAGAAAGCCGTCGCTGCGCCTGTAATCAACAGCGCGCCGATGTCGGGGTTCTCGCCGCAGGTTTTGATCATGGTTCGCAACGCCGGCGTCAAATCGTCGGACAGTGCATTGCGCACTTCCGGCCGGTTGAGCGTGATGATGGCGACCCGTTCGCGGATCTCGCAGAGCAATTCATTGGTGCCGGTGTCGATTTCAGTGGTTGTCATTCGAAGTCCCCCCGTCTCCTATCGACTCCGTCACTGCGAGCCAACGGGTCGCGCGAATGCGCGCCCGATGACAGGCTCCGCGAAGCAATCCACGGCCACGCAAAAGAGCTGGATTGCTTCGTCGCTTTGCTCCTCGCAATGACGGGCCGGCCGTGCTCCATCATACTCTCAAAATCTCTCCACCCACGGCCGCAATTCCATTTCCCAGGTCCAGGCGCTGCGCGGCTGCTGCAGGACGCTCCAATAACTCAAGGCAATGGCGTCGGGATCGAGCATCGAATCCGGCCGGTCGGCCGCTTCCGAGCGCGCGGCGCTGCGGATGCCGCCGTCGATGACGAAATGCGCGACGTGAATGCCCTGCGGCGACAATTCGCGCGCCATGCTCTGCGCAAGCCCGCGCAGCGCGAACTTGCCCATCGCGAACGGCGCCGACTGCGCATAGCCCTTGACGCTTGCGGACGCGCCGGTGAACAGGATCGCGCCGTGCTTGTTGGGCAGCATTCGTTTTGCGGCCTGCTGCGCCACCAGAAAACCGCCAAATGCGCTGACCGTCATCGCCTGAGCGACATCGGCGGGCACGAGATCGACGAAGGGGCCGCGCTCCCTGCCGCTGGCGTTGTAGACGACCACGTCAGGAACCCCGATCTCGCGCTCCACCAGGCCGAACAGGCGCTCGACCTCGTCGGGCTCGGTGGCGTTGCAGGCAAAGGCGCGCGCGCCGGTCTCGGTGCAGAGCGCGCCGAGCTTTTCGATATGGCGCGCGGCCAGCGCCACGCGAATGCCTTCGCGGGCGAACAGGCGCGCGAGCGATGCACTGAGGCCTGCGCCGGCGCCGACGATCAGGACGATCTTGTATTTCGGGATTTCCATGGGCGTTTTCCTTAGCTATTGGAACAGTGTCTTCAGCCGCGCAATCCGGCAAGGCAACCGGCGGCCTCCAGCACAGGATCGAGCGCGGCCTTGTCCGCAACGGCGGCATATCGGGCGCGCAGCATGCCGAGCGATCGCGCGTGATATTTTTGCGGCTTCTGGGTCCAGATCTTGCCGCCGAGCATGACGCTGAATTCCTCTTGGCTTTCGGTTAGCGCTTTCTCGTTGGCGCAGGTCCACGGCATGAAACGCGCTCCGATCTGTTTGCTAAGGATCGGCATCAAAGTCGGCCGCAGCGTGGACCAGCGCTCAAACGCGCCTTCAGCCTTCGGCCAGAGCATGCGGTGCACCCAATCGAGCACATGCGGCGCGCCGCCACCGATGATGGCGCCGGCGGTCGGATCGGTCCACATTTGATAAATCTGCCCCCAGAGACCGAAATCACCAAAGGCTGGCCGGCCGCCGAACAAATAGGGACGATTTGCGAGATGGCTCTCCAATAACATCAACATCTCGAGGAAGCCGGCCTCGATCTGCGGCGCCGTCACTTCGTTGGAGCCGACGAACCAGACCCGATCCACCATGCGGGCGCGCACCTTGCTGGCGAACGCTTCATGCTCCTGCTCGCTGGCCTTCGGGCCGCGCATTCGCGCGATGCGCCCCGCAGCGCTGATCTGGTCGACGTCGCGCGCCCAGCGGTAGTGGAACATCCATTTATTGCCCCACTCGTCGCCGAACTCCTCGATCAAGGTGGAAATGAAGCCAGCGACAGTGTCGTCGGGATGGATCGACGGCTCCGGATAAAGCTTCTCCATCGCGTCGATGATCGGCGTCGAGTCTTGGATGCCTTTTCCCTCCGGCGTCACCACCAAGGGGATAATCGGCATCCTGGCATGTTTTTCGTATTCCGCCTGGCTGTCGGCATTCCGCAAAATCCATTGATGCGGAATGGCTTTGTAGCGAAAATAGGAGCGCACTTTTACCGAATAGGGCGACATCTCGGCGCCGAAGATGCGATAGCCGTCCGCCATGGATTGTCCTCCAACTTAAGTTTCTTGACGGCCTATCGCCCGTTTTATTCAGGAATGATCTATATCATCTAAAACGCAGGGTGGAACGAACAAGGGTTGCAAATGCACCAACTGAGCAAACACGATGGCCTGACAGCGTCGGCCGAGCAGCCGGGATTGTTGGCGCCGGATACCTCGGGGATGAATTTTTATCGCGCCGATCCGGCGCTGACGGATCTGCTTCGCATTCATTTGCCCGATGCGCTATTCCGCCATATCGAGCCGCATCTCGACCGCTTGGGCGCGCTTGCCGGCGGTCATCTCGACGAATGCGCGCGACTGGCCGACCGGCACGTGCCGGTGCTGCACCAGCGCGACCGTTTTGGCCGCGACGTCCAGTGGATCGAGTATCATCCGGCCTATCGCGAGCTGGAACGCGCGGCGTTCGGCGAATTCGGCATTCACGCGATGTCGCAGCGCAAGGGCATTTTGGGCTGGCCCGAGCCCTATCCGGTGGTGGCGAAGCACGCCTTCACGTTTTTGTTCAACCAGGCCGAGTTCGGGCTGGGCTGTCCGATCAATGTCACCGACGGCTGCGCCAAGCTGTTGGCGAATTTCGGCAGCGAGGCCTTGAAAGCAAGATATCTGGACGGATTGACCCAGACCGACATGAGCAAGCTGACCCAGGGCGGCCAGTTCATGACCGAGAAGGAAGGCGGCTCCGACGTCGGCAAGCTCACGACCACGGCGGTACGGGAAGGCGATCACTGGCGGCTGTTCGGCGAAAAATGGTTCTGCTCCAATGCGGACGCCGAAATCGTGACGCTGCTGGCGCGGCCGCAAGGCGCTGAAGGCGGCACGCGCGGCGTCGGTCTGTTCCTGATGCCGCGACGGCTCGACGACGGCTCGCCCAATCACTACCGGATCGTTCGCTTAAAGGACAAGCTCGGCACCCGCTCGATGGCCTCTGGCGAAATCAAGCTGGAAGGGGCGATTGCCTACGCGGTCGGAAAGCTCGATCGGGGCTTCGTGCAGATGGCCGAAATGGTCAACTCGTCGCGGCTTTCGAACGGCGTCAAATCCACCGCGCTGATGCGGCGCGCCCATCATGATGCGATGACGGTGGCGCAGAATCGCGTGGTGTTCGGAAGCCGCATCATCGATCTGCCGCTGGCGCGGCGGCAATTGATGAAGATCATGCTCGCAACCGAGCAGGGGCTGTCGATGAGCTTTTTGACCGCGGATGCGCTCGACCGCGCCGAGGCCGGCAGTCAGGACGCGGCGGCGCTATTGCGTATTCTGACGCCGACCCTGAAATTCCGCGCCACCCGCGATGCGCGCAAGGTCTGCGGCGACGCGCTGGAAATGCGCGGCGGCATCGGCTACATCGAGGAATTCGCAACCAGTAGGCTATTGCGCGACGCGCATCTCGGCTCGATCTGGGAAGGCACCGGCAACATTGTGGCGCTCGACGCGCTGAAGCGCGCGGTTGGCCGACATGGCGCCGATGCCGCGCTGGCGGCGGACCTGCACGCTAGGCTCGACGACAGCGCCAACGTGCCGCAAGTCTGGCGCGGTCGCTTGCGCGATCTGACCGACCGTGCCATCGGCTTCGCCCGCGAGGTGGCGGCACGCACCGACAACGAGGCCGAGGCGCGGCGCGCCACCAGCCTGCTCTATCACATCGCCAGTGCGGTGGCACTGGCTTGGGAGGGCGGACGCATCCACGAGATGTGCGGCGATGCCCGCCGGCTGTTGCTGTCGCGCATGGTGATCGATCACCGCGTCTCCGCGAACGATCCGTTCCGGCTCACGGAAAATCCGGTGCAGCAGGCGATTACAAGCCATCTGCTTGGCGACCGCGCCATCGGCATGGCCGAGGTTGGCGAATTGCTTTCGGCGGCGTAGTGTCTGTTGGAGAGCAATGCGCCACCGCGAACTCGATCTTACCTCTCCCATAGGGAGAGGTAAGATCGCTCTTGCGATCCGGGTGAGGGGTTACGGCCTTTCGATAGACCGTAACCCCTCACCCCAGCCCTCTCCCTGCGGGAGAGGGAGCGCACGTCCCGCGTTTCGAATACGAACACACAACAAAGGGGAAACACCGATGAAGGCCGCCGTCTTGCATGAAGTCAACAAGCCGCTGGTGATCGAGGACGTCAGCCTGCAAAAACCCGGTCCGCGCGAGGTCCTGATCCGCACCGCGGTTGCCGGGCTCTGTCATTCGGATCTGCATTTCATGGAAGGGCTCTATCCGCATCCGCTTCCGGCCGTGCTCGGCCACGAGTCGGCCGGCGTGGTCGAGCAGGTCGGCTCCGACGTCACCTACGTGAAACCCGGCGATCATGTCGTGACCTGCCTGTCGGTGTTCTGCGGCACCTGCGACAATTGCACGACGGGGCGGCCGGTGCTGTGCACCGATACGTCCGTGAAGATGCTGCCGGGCGCATCCAACCGGCTGTCCTGGGCGCGATCGGAAAAGCTGAACCAGTTTCTCAACCTGTCGTCATTTGCCGAGCAGATGCTGGTGCACGAAAATGCGATCGTCAAAATCCGCAAGGACATGCCGCTGGAGCTTGCCGCGCTGATCGGTTGCGGTGTCGTCACCGGCTACGGCGCGGTGGTCAACACCGCCAAAGTCGCGCCCGGCGAGAGCGTGGTGGTGATCGGCTGCGGCGGCGTCGGCATGGCCGCGATCAACGGCGCGCAGATCGCCGGCGCTGGCCGCATCATCGCGGTCGACACCAATCCCGCCAAGCTTCAGCTTGCAACAAAACTGGGCGCCACCGACATCGTCGATCCCAGGAATGGCGACGTGGTGCAGCAGGTGCGCGATCTCACCAATGGCGGCGTGCATCACTCGTTCGAAGTGCTGGGCCGCAAGGAGACCGCGGAGCAGGCGTTCGCAATGCTGGCGCCCGGCGGCACCGCGACCATCGTCGGCATGATCCCGTTCGGCCAGAAGATCGAGCTGCATGGCTTCGATTTCCTGCGCGAACGAAAAATCCAGGGCTCGTCGATGGGCTCCAACCATTTCCGCGTCGACATGCCGCGGCTCATCGAGTTCTACATGCGCGGCAAGCTGCACCTCGAGGACTGGATCTCGGCGAAACTAAAACTGTCCGAGATCAACGAGGGCTTTGCCGCCATGAAGGCCGGCAAGACCGTGCGCAGCGTCATCATGTTTGATGCGTGAGCTATTTTGCTCGTCATGCGCGGGCTTGACCCGCGCATCCATCAATCTTTGGAAGGACGTTTTTCTCAGAGCGGATGGATTGCCGGGTCAAGCCCGGCAATGACGAGTCGAAGTTACCGCGATACATGCGCCGATACCGCGAGCCAGCGGCCGTTTTGCCGCGCCCAGCAGTCGGTGTAACGCCCCGAAGCGGGCTTGCCGTCCGGTGTCGTGTAGCTGGTAGCGGCATGAATGATCGCAAAATTGCCCATCACCCGAATCTTGACGTCATGCGCTTCGAGATTCTTGATCGTCACCGGCACCGCAGTCTGCTTGAGAAAACCGGCGCGGTCGACCAGCGACCTGTCGGGGTTTGAACAATAGAACTCGTCGGCGAGAATTTCGTCGAACCGCTTGACGTCGGAATTCTGGACGGAATTGACGTAGTCGCGGTTGAGCATTGTCAGTTCGTCGATGTCCTTGCTCATGGTATTTCCTCCAGTCTTAGTCTTACTCGTCATTGCGAGGAGCAAAGCGACGAAGCAATCCATTTCTCCGCTTTGTGACCCGGTGCTGGATTGCTTCGCGGAGCCTGTCATCGGGCGCGCATTCGCGACCCGTTGGCTCGCAATGACGGGTTGGCCGCCCTCCCAGTTCGCACGCTCCGGCCATTGGCAGATCTAATCATTAAACATCGGCGGTGGAACGAAGTCACCGAATTCACGCTCGATCAGTTCGGCCAACCGCAGAGGCGTGCGGTCTTCCAGCCATGGGCCGACGATCTGCACGCCGACCGGCAGGCCTTGCGGCGAAAGTCCAATCGGGATCGCGGTGGCCGGCAAGCCGGGTAGCGTAGCGATGCCGGGCCACGCCAACTGATCGGGGTAGGCGTAGTCCTTGCCGTCGATATTGATGCGGCGCGTTTCCTGCTCCGGCGAGTGATCGTGCGGAAATGCTGGCGTCGGCATCACAGGGCAGATCAGCGCATCGAAATTCTTGAACAGCTCGCGCCATTGCGCCCGCAGACGCGCCCTCGCGCCATCGTCAAGCAGCCAGGCGCGATGGCTGAGCGTCATGCCGCGCAGACGCTCGGCGGCCAAACTCCTATCCTCAGGGGTCAACTTTGCCGCCCGCTCTTGCGCGCCTGCGATGACGTCCGGTGCAAGGAACGCCCCCAGAAACGACATCAGCATCCGCATGTAGAGCCGCGAAGTCTCCGCGAAATTAGGCAACAGCGGACTTTGCCGGCTGACGCTCACCCCCGACCTGGCAAGGCTGCCCGCCAACTTCTCGATCGCGTCCCGTATCTCCTTGTTGACAGGCAGTATCGGATCGCTGTCGATCACCAGTACGCGAAAACTCTTGAGCTGATTGTGGCGAGGCGGCGGCAGCGCCAGTCTGTAACCGACGCCGGCTTCCAGCGGATCGGGTCCCGCCATCACGTCCAGCAGCAGTGAAAGATCGGCAGCCGAGCGCGCCATCGGACCGATCACGGCCATATCGCGGTCGAGCGGCAGCGGCGGAAACGGCGGCGGCGTATGTCCGCGCATCGGCACCATATTATAAGTTGGCTTATGGGCATATACGCCGCAATGAAAAGCGGGCACGCGCAGCGAGCCGCCGATATCGGTGCCAAGCGACAGCGGTCCATAGCCCGCCGCGAGCGCCGCCGCGGATCCGCCGGAGGAGCCACCGGGCGTGCGGCCGAGATCGAACGGATTGTTGGTGGTGCCGTAGATTTCGTTGTAGCTCTGCCAGTCAGCTAGCCCGACCGGCACATTGGTCTTGCCTATGATCACGCCGCCCGCAGCCTTGACGCGGGATATCGACAGCGCGTCTTCGGGTGGGACAAAATCCTTCTGCGGCGGAAAGCCCCAGGTCGTGGGCAGCCCCGCGACGTTGTAGGATTCCTTCACCGTCAAGGGAATGCCGAGCAACGGCCTTGTCTCGCCGCGCGCGCGTGCGGTGTCGGCCGCGCGGGCAGCCTCCAGACCGCGTTCGAAATCGCGAACGCAAATCGCGTTGATCTTGCCGTCGTGACGCTCGATGCGGGCGATCGCGTCCTGCGCCAGCTCGACCGCGGAGACTTTCTCCGCCGCAAGCGCTTCGGAAAGCTCGGTCGCGGTCGCGAAGCTCCATTCCGATTTGGCCAAGGCGTTTCTCCTGCTTTCGTTGGCGTGTTTGCCCGAGATGATGCTCCGTTCCGGCGACGGCCGCTAGACCGCTATTGCTGCCAGAGCATACCTATCCCGGCAGCATCCGCTGCATGATGCGGTCGCGGTAGATGAAGAGGTGGGCCATCGCCGACGCCACGTGGATGCCGACCACCGCCAGCAAAGTCCATCCCATCGCCTGATGCCAGCCATCGAACGCCTCAGCGGCCGACTCATTTTCCGAAGCCAACATCGGAAGGGGCACCAGATAAAACAATGAGACCGACCAGCCGCGAAACGACGCCGAGAGCCAGCCGGTTACGGTTGTGGCCAACACCAGCACATAGAGCAGCCAATGGACGGCTTCCGAACTCAGCCGCTGCCATGGCGGAAGCGAACTCTCCGGCGCCACGGGGTGGGTAAGCCGCCATGCCAAGCGCAGCACGATCAGTATCAAGATGAGGATTCCAAAGGAGACATGAAATGTCATGATGGGCGGTTTCATGTCGCCATGAAGGTCCGGCAGCAACCAGCCGATCGGGTATTGCACCACGAGAAGCGCCACGATGAGCCAGTGGAATATCTTCGCGGTGGTCCCGTATTGCAAGTGCTTGGTCATGAGGTTTTCTTACGTGGATTGGCGGAGTCTCTTGGCGAAGTTGCGAAGCGCAAAGATGCGTGACGTAGGGAACCCAACGCACGAAACATTGCGGGGTTTCGTCAGGGTCGACGGAGACGCGCCGACGAGCGCAACGGGAATTGACCGGTCCGGCGGCGGTGGCACGTTCGCTTGCGCCTGGATTGCTTCCGGGAAACGCATATCCCACAATCCTTGATGACGAAGCGATCGGACGCCGACGTCAGCCGTAGCGATGTCTGGATTCACGCCAAAGTCGCCGAATTTGAAATCCATCACGGCGAACGGCGGCGCAAGCCGCGTCCGAAACAACGTTCGATCATTGCAAGGCTTGCCTAGGCCGCGCCGATCAAAATGCCGACCGCGAGCACGATGACGCCGCCGATTACGATCTGGAATACCGCCTGCAGGAACGGCGTGTCCATATATCGCGCGCGGATGTAGGCGATGGCCCATAGCTCGAAGAACACGACAACACACGCAATTGCGGTCGCGATCCAGAACGCGTTGGGCCATGTGTCGGGAACCAGATAGGGCATGGTGTGGCCGAGACCGCCGACCGTCGTCATCAGCCCGCAGGTCAATCCGCGCAGCCAGGGCGAGCCGCGTCCGGTCAACGATCCATCGTCGGACAGCGCCTCGGCAAAACCCATGCTGATGCCGGCGCCGATCGAGGCTGCAAGGCCCACCAAAAATGTCTGCCAGTTGTGATGAGTGGCAAACGCGGCGGCGAACAGCGGCGCCAGCGTCGACACCGAACCGTCCATCAATCCGGCAAGACCCGGCTGCACATATTGCAGGACGAATACGCGCCGGCGCGTCTTGTCCTCTTCGGCGCGCACGTCGGGACTCAGGATCTGGTCGGTCAGCCTTGCCGCTACGTTTTCGTGGCCTTTTTCCGCTTCCGCGAGATCGCCGAGCAACCTGCGGACGCCGACGTCCTGGGTTCGCTCGGCGGCCTTGACGTAGAACCGCTCGGCTTCGAATTCCATTGTCGCGGCTTCCTTGCGGATGGCATCGAGCGACAGGTTTTTCGTCAGCCAGATCGGGCGGCGGCGCAGAAATCCTCTGACATTATCCCTTCGGATGGGGGGTAAGTTTTTGCCGAAACGCTGCTCGTACATTTCCAGCAGCATGTGGCGATGGCCTTTTTCCTCCTCGGCCATTTCCTCGAAGATCTTGGCCGACTCCGGATAACGCTCCGCGAGATCTTCCGCGAAGCTCATGTAGATGCGGCTGTCCTCTTCTTCCGCGGAGATCGCAACGGCCAGTACTTCGCGCTCGGTCAAATCGGCGAAATTCTTCATCAGGGCATTCCTAAAAGGAAATTTAGAATGGTTCTAAAGATATAAGGGCTCGACAGGACGGGGTCAAATGGATCGCGCGAGGGCAAAGGCGGGCACCGTTTCCCATACGTTCACGATGTCGCAATTTGGAAAACCGTTGCGGCCGACGGCACGGCAAATGGTCCCGGCGCTGAGCGCGCCTCCATTTCAGGCCGATAGTAAGCCTATCGGGCCGCGCGTTCCGCGGCCTGCCTGAAGAACTGCAGCAGCAAGCGAGCAACCTCTTCCGGCTGCTCCTGCTGCACCCAGTGGCCGGCGCCCTCGACCAGATGACAGCCGATCATCTGCGTGCATGCGCTTGACTGCATCGCCTCGAACACGCCGGGGCGCTGGTAGGTGCCCCAATCCTTCTTACCCGAGATAAAGCAGGAGGGCACATCGATGGTGCGGCCCGAAAATGTTTCGAGTTCGCCGGTGAACGCGCCCGAGGTGCCGCAGCGATACCATTGCAGTCCGCCCTGGAATCCGGTGCGCGCATATTCGGCGCTATAGAAGGGGAGCTGGTTGTCGGGCAGCCATTTGTTGTCGGCGATTGCAGCCGTATCAGGCATTTCCTCTGCCACTGTTTCAGCCATGTTCCTGGCGAGGTCCATGACATAATAGGTCGGCAATTTTGCCAACTCGCTCGCGGTCCAGGATTTCAGCGGATAGGGCTGGTTGCCTTTCCAGTCGGCGCTCTTGTGATGATAATAGGCGCGCAGGAAATCATGCACGCCTTGCGGCGCATGATGCATGTCGGCATTGGCGTGCCGCGTCGAGTAGTACCATTGATAATGCTTGCGCGGACGCGGCAGCGCCGCAAGCTCGCGATGCACGGGATCATCCAGCTTCGGCTTCGCTGGCCTGTCCGCGGTATCGAACGGCAATGGCGGAGGTCCGGCAAACGGCGCGCTCATCAGCGCGACCGATCGAAATACGTCCGGCCGCACCAGCGCGCACCATGCGGCGACGAAACTGCCGAAATCATGTCCGACCACCGCATCGATCGAGCGATAGCCGAACGCCGACATCAGGCCGAGCGCGTCGCGCACCAGATTGAGCAGCCGGAACGAGGCAAGGTCGCCATCATAGCTCGCGTTCCAGCCGGAGGTGCGGCCATAGCCGCGCTGGTCGGGCGCGATCACGTGATAGCCGGCTTCCGACAGCGCCGGCATCACCTTGCGCCAACTAAAGGCAAGTTCGGGAAAGCCATGCAGCAGCAGCACGCAAGGCCGCCCGCGTGTTTCATAGCCGGCTTCGAGCACATGCATGCGCAGGCCGTTGATGTTTTCCACGAACCGCGAGCGGATACCGGAGGGAAGGGGAATCGCGGGGAGGGCTGTCATGACGAACTTGCGAGTGGCGAATGGCGAGTAGCGAATAGATGAGCGGATTCGGGTCCGTTATCTATTCGCTACTCGCCACTCGCTATTCGCTTTTCCTTACAGCCTTTCCACGATCGTCACATTGGCCATGCCGCCGCCTTCGCACATGGTCTGCAGGCCGTAGCGCTTGTTGCGCTGCTTGAGCGCGTTAACGAGCGTGGTCATCAGCTTGGTGCCGGAGCAGCCCAAGGGATGGCCGAGCGCAATAGCGCCGCCATTGACGTTGAGCTTTGCCGGGTCCGCGCCGGTAGTTTTCAGCCACGCCGTCGGCACCGAAGCAAAGGCCTCGTTGACCTCGAACAGGTCGATGTCGTCGATCGACATGCCGGCCTTCTTCAGCGCACGCTCGGTCGCATGCAGCGGCGCGTCCAGCATGATCACGGGATCGCCGCCCATCATGGTCATGTGGTGGATCCGCGCCATCGGCTTGACGCCGAGCGACTTCAGGCCCTTTTCGTTGACCACCATCACGCCGGAGGCGCCGTCGCAGATCTGGCTGGCGCTGGCGGCGGTGAGCTTGCCGTTTTCCGCGATCAGCTTGACGCTCTTGATGCCGTCAAGGCTGACATCGAAGCGGATGCCTTCGTCGATATTGTGGGTGTCGGTCGAACCATCGGCGCGGGTGATCTGCAGCGGAATGATCTCGTCCTTGAATTTGCCGCCCTGGGTCGCCGCGATGGCGCGCTGATGGCTGTTATAGGAAAACTCGTCGAGTTCATTCCTCGACAGCCCGTACTTTTCCGCCATCATCTCGGCGCCGGTGAATTGGCTGAACACGATGTTCGGATAGCGCTTTTCGATGTTCGGGCTCTTGTAATGACCAAAACCATTCTTCGCGGGCAGCGAGGAGGCAAGTCCCATCGGCACCCGCGTCATCGACTCGACGCCGGCGGCGATGACGCAGTCCATGCTGCCGGACATCACGGCTTGCGCCGCGAAATGCAGCGCCTGCTGCGAGGAGCCGCACTGCCGGTCGATCGAGGTGCCGGGCACGCTCTCGGGGAGCTTCGAGGCCATGATGGCGTTGCGGGCGATGTTGTTGGATTGCTCGCCGGCCTGCATCACGCAGCCCATGATCACGTCCTCGACCTGATCGGGAGCGGCACCGGAACGTTCAATCAGCGAATCCAGCACGGCAGCGGCGAGATCTGCCGGATGCCAGCCTGCGAGGCGGCCTCCCTTGCGGCCGCCCGCGGTGCGTGCGGCGGCGACGATATAAGCCTCGGCCATGACTGCTCTCCCTGATCGTTACGGGTGGTGTTTGGATTGAGGGTGCCGGTTTAAGGGGCGTGAGGGATTTAGTCAATTGATCAATTAACTCTTGAGTGCGGGCGCCGCATCGGGTTATCTGCGCCCCGGATTTCCCGGCAAGGCAGGTCATGGCATCAGAATTGACTACCAACATACCGCCGCGACCTCAGGCGGCGAGAAGCACCACCGCCGAGAAGCTCCTCGTTGCTGCGAGCGAACTGATGATCGAGCGCTCCTCGATCGATGTGTCCTTGAGCGACATCGCGCAAAAGTCCGGCGTCAACGCCGCGCTGGTGAAATATCACTTCGGCAACAAGGACGGCCTGCTGCTCGCGCTATTGGCGCGGGATGCCGCGACCGAGGTGGCGCATCTCGAATATCTGCTGGCGCAGCCGATCACGCCGACCGCGAAGCTCAAACTGCACATCGCGGGCATCATCAGGGCGTATCACCAATTTCCCTATATGAACCGGTTGATCCACTATCTCTTGCATGAGAGCAGCGCGGAGGCCGCCGACGAAGTCTCGAAATTCTTTGTCGCACCATTACTGGATTTTCATCGCCGCCTGCTCGCCGAGGGCATCAGCTGCGGCGAATTCCGCGACATCGATCCGGTGCTGTTCTACACCAGTCTGATCGGCGCCTGCGATCATCTGTTTTTCGGGCGGCATGCGATGTCGCGCGCGACCGGCGTCGGGCCGGTCACCGACGAAGTCTGCCGCCAATACATCAAGCATATGGAAGCGCTGATTTGCGGCGGCATGCTCACCGAGAACACGGAAAGGGTTGCCACCGCAGCCGAATGACCATCACTCTGCTTTAACGACTTACAGAAACTGGAAACGCCCAAGGAAAGGCTCTTGCCCATGCAGTTGAAAGACGTTGCTGTTCTCATCACCGGTGGTGGCTCCGGTCTCGGCGCCGCCACCGCGCGCGCCATGGCCGCCAAGGGCGCGAAGATCGCCGTGCTCGACCAGAGCAAGGAGAATGCCGAGAAAGTCGCGGCCGAGGTGAAAGGCGTCGCGGTTCACGCCGATGTCACCGACGAGGAACAGGTCAAGGCGGGGCTGGCCAAAGCCGAAGGGGCCCACGGCATTGCGCGGGTGCTGATGAACTGCGCCGGCATCGGCGGCTCGCAGCGCATCGTCGGCAAGGACGGCGTCTATCCGCTGGCGAAATTCGCGCGCGTCATCAACGTCAACCTGATCGGCACCTTCAATTGCTTGCGGCTGTTCGCCGAACGTCTGGTGACCGCAGAGCCGATCGGTGAAGAGCGCGGCGTCATTATCAACACCGCGAGCGTCGCGGCCTATGAGGGTCAGATCGGCCAGATCGCTTACTCCGCGTCAAAAGGCGGCGTGGTCGGCCTCACGCTACCGGCGGCACGCGATCTCGCCAGCCAGAAAATCCGCGTCAACACCATCGCGCCCGGCCTGTTCCTGACGCCGCTGCTGATGGGGCTGAATGAGGAGGCGCGCAAGAGCCTGGGCGCACAGGTGCCGCACCCGGCGCGGCTCGGCGACGCCTCCGAATACGGCAACCTCGCCGTCCACATCGTGGAGAACGCGATGCTGAACGGCGAGACCATCCGGCTCGACGGCGCGATCCGCATGGCGCCGCGGTAGTGGTTGTCGTCCCCGCGAAAGCGGGGACCCATACTCCGCGGCGTTTCTTTGAGGCAAGTTGGCCAAGGCCTTTCGCGATAACGGAGGCTGGTGGTTATGAGTCCCGGCGTTCGCCGGGACGACGATGACGAGGATTAACGCGTGACAAAACCGCTGCTGATCGAACATGAGGACGGGGTCGACCGGGTGACGCTCAATCGCCCGGAAAACCTCAACGCGCTCGATCCGTCGCTGATCGACGCGCTCAATCTCTATTTCGAAAGCCTGCAGCGCAATCGCATCGCCCGCGTGGTGGTGCTGAAGGGCGCAGGATCGGCGTTCTGCGCCGGCCTCGATCTCAAGCACGCGATGGCGCGCCGCGCCGGACAGCAGGAACCATCAGGCGTGACGGAGTCGCTGGATTCGCAGCGCCGGATTGCCGATATCGTGATGCTGATGCGGCGCTGCCCGCAGCCGATCATCGCGCTGATTCAAGGTGCCGCGGCCGGCGGCGGTTTTGCCCTCGCACTCGCCGCCGACATCCGCATCGCCACCAAATCGGCGCGGATGAACTGCGCCTTCATCAAGCTCGGGCTCGGCGGCTGCGACATCGGCACCAGTTATTTCCTGCCGCGCCTGGTCGGGGTGTCCGTCGCCTCCGAGCTGATCCTGACCGGTCGTTTTATCACTGCCGAGCGCGCGCTCGCCGTCGGCCTGGTTTCGGAAGTCGTGGAAGAGGGCCAACTCGATGCTGCCGCCGCCCCTTATGTCGATGCGATGATGACCGCCTCGCCGGTAGGTTTGCGGCTGTCGAAGGAATGCCTCAACATGAGCGTCGATGCCGGTTCGCTCGAAGCCGTGATTGCGATGGAAGACCGCAATCAGGTGTTGTGCAGCCGCTCGGAAGATTTCAACGAGGGCATCAGAGCCTTTCTGGAAAAACGAAAGCCGGTCTATATCCGGCGCTAGCAATCGAAGCGAAAAACAAAGGTCCGGCAAGAGACCAGTCTGGGAGACGAGACATGAGTGGGAATGCAGCCGCGGTCTTGACAAAGCCGGCCTTTCGCAAAATTGAATGGCTGGAGCGCGATATCGCGGTCGAGCGGCGGCCCGACGGCGTCATCATCTTGAAGTCGCGGATACCATTAAAGCCTTATGAGAAGCACATCCCGGCCGCATTGGCGAAATGGGCCAAGGAGGCGCCGAGCCGCATCTGGCTGGCGCAGCGCACGGGCGCCGACCGGCAATGGCGCAAACTGTCTTATGGCGAGGCGAAGCGCACGGTGGACGCGCTGACGCAGGGCCTTCTCAATCTCAACCTCGAGCCGGGTCGTCCGGTCGCGATTCTGTCGGGCAATTCGATCGAGCACGCGCTGATGACGCAGGCTGCGATGCAGGCGCGGCTTCCGGCAGCGCCGGTGTCGCCTGCCTATTCGCTGATGAGCCAGGATCACCTCAAGCTGAAATATTTGTTTGACCTGATCAAGCCGGCGGTGGTGATGGTGCAGGACGGCCCGACGTTTGAGAGGGCGTTGAAGGCGCTCGATCTCGACGGCGTCACGGTCATCCATGTCGCGCGGCCGTGCGAGGGCATCACGAGCGTTGGCTTCGCCGAGCTTGCGGCAACGCCGGTGACAAAGGAGGTCGAAGATTCGATCGCAAAAATCACGCCGGATACCGTCGGCAAGCTGCTGTTCACCTCAGGCTCGACCGGGATGCCCAAGGCCGTCATCAACACGCAAAAGATGATGTGCGCCAATGCCGCGATGATGATGCAGGTGCGGCCGCGCAATCCGAACGCACCGCAGGCGACTTATCTGGACTGGATGCCGTGGAATCACACCATGGGCGGCAATGCGCTGTTCAATCCGGTGCTCACCGAAGGCGGTACGCTCTACATCGACGACGGCCGCCCGGTGCCCGGCCAGATCGAGGAGACGCTGCGCAATCTGCACGAGATATCGCCGACCTACTATGCCAACGTGCCCGCGGGCTATGCCGCGCTCGCAGCCGCCATGGAGAAGGATGACGCGCTGTGCCGCAGCTTCTTCAGGAATCTGGGCCTGATGGCCTATGGCGGTGCGCGGTTGCCGGACGATCTCTATGAGAGGATGCAGGCGCTCGCGGTTCGCGCCACCGGCGAGCGCGTCGTGTTCTATACCGGCTGGGGCTCGACCGAGACCGCGCCGACCTCGACCGGGACCTATTGGGACACCGAGCGAGTCGGGCTGATCGGACTGCCGTTTCCCGGCGTCGCGTTGAAGATGGTGCCGGTCGACGCGAAATATGAATTGCGCCTGCGCGGCGTCAACGTCACGCCCGGCTATTTTGGCCAGCCCGATCTCACCAAGGCGGCGTTCGACGAGGAGGGCTTTTACTGCATCGGTGACGCCGGCGTGTTCGTCGATCCGGATGATCCGCTGCAGGGCATCATCTTCGCTGGCCGCGTGGTGGAGGATTTCAAGCTCACGACAGGCACCTTCGTTCATGTCGGATCGCTGCGCACCGACGCCATCGCCGCGGCGTCGCCGGTGGTGCAGGACGCGCTGGTCACGGGGCAGGACCGCCCGTTCGTCGGGCTTCTGGCCTGGCCCAATCTTGATGCCTGCCGGCAGGTCGTCGGCAATCCCGAGGCGAGTTTTGAGGATGTCGTGAAACATCCGGATGTGCTGGCGTGCCTGAAGCGCGGGTTGGAGGCGCACAACAAGTCGACCGTAGGCGCCAGCAGCCTGCGGATTGCCCGCGCGATGCTGATGACCGAGCCGGCCTCGATCGACGGCAATGAACTCACCGACAAGGGCTATATCAACCAGCGCGCCGGACTCGAGCGCCGCGCCGCACTGGTGGAACGGCTCTATGCCGAGGCGCCGGGAGAGGATGTGATTGTGCTGCGATGAGCTTCCTTCGCCACCCATCAAGGTCGTCCCCGCGTTCGCGCGGACCCATACGCCGAGGACTATCAATGTCACGCTGGAGCTAATTCCGGAATTGAAACACAAACGCCGGTGGTTATGGGTCCCCGCGTTCGCGGGGACGACGTACTAAAATATGTCTCACACAACAGAGTAGTGCCATGAATTTCGATTTCTCCGACGAACAAAAACAACTCCGCGACGAGGCGCGAAAATTTCTCGCCGAAAAATGCCCGCCCAAGACGGTGCGCACAGTCCTCGAGGGCAAGCAGCCGTACGATCGCGAATTGTGGAAGGGCCTCGCCGACATGGGTTTTCTCGGCGTCGCGATCCCGGAAGCCTACGGCGGCGCCGGCGCCGGCCATCTGGAGCTCTGCGTGATCGCGGAAGAGATGGGCCGTGCGCTGGCGCCGGTGCCGTTTTCCTCCACCGTCTATCTTGCCGCGGAAGCGCTTCTGCTTGCCGGCAGCGATGCGCAAAGGCAGAAATGGCTGCCCTTGGTCGCGTCGGGAGAAGCGATCGGCACGCTGGCGCTGTTCGAAGGCAAGGGCAATCCGTCGCCGGAAGGAATAAAACTCTCGGCCGCTGGCGGCGGCCTCAATGGCGTGAAGAAGCCGGTGCCCGACGGCGCGATTGCCGATTTCGCGATTGTCGCTGCGCGCACCGGATCGAGCGGGCGCGAGACCGACATCTCGCTGTTTTTGGTGGACATGAAAGCCGAGGGGGTCGAGGCCAAGTCGCTGATCAATGTCGATCCCTCGCGCGGCCAGGCCGAACTCACCTTCAGGAATTGCAAGGCCGAGCCGCTCGGCCGCGCCAATGAAGGCTGGAGCATTGTGTCGCAGCTGCTCGACCGCGCCGCGGTGCTGATGGCGTTCGAGCAGGTCGGCGGCGCCGACCGCGCGCTGGAAATGGGCCGCGACTATGCGCTGGATCGCATCGCCTTCGGCCGTCCGATCGGCTCGTTCCAGGCGGTAAAACATATGCTCGCCGACATGTATGTCTCGGCGACGCTGGCGCGCTCGAATTGTTACTACGGCGCCTGGGCGCTCTCGACCAACGCATCGGAATTGCCGGAGGCTGCGGCTGCGGCGCGCATCAGCGCGACGCAGGCATTCCAGCATTGCGCCAAGAACAACATCCAGGTCCATGGCGGCATGGGTTTTACATGGGAATTCGACTGCCACTTGTACTATCGGCGTTCCAACGCGACGGCGCTGGCGCTCGGCAGTCTCTCTTATTGGGAAGACGCGCTGATCGACCGCATGCGCAAACGAAATGCGGCGTAGAATCTTGAGCGTCATTCCCCGGAAATGACAGGGAAGAAAGAACCGTCATGAACTTCGATGACACCCCGCAGGAAGCCGCGTTTCGCGCCGAGGCAAGGGCCTGGATCGCTGCCAACGCACCGAAGCAATATGAGGACGAGCTGAAAAAGGCTTCACTCGGCCGCACCCAGCTCAAGGGCGCCAACATCCTCGAAGTGGCAAAAGCCTGGCAGAAGAAGAAGGCGGAAGCCGGCTGGGCCTGCCTGCACTGGCCGAAGGAATATGGCGGTCGCGGCGCGAGTCCGATCGAGCGCATGATTTGGCAGCAGGAGGAGGGCGCCTTCGGCAAGCTCAGCGCTATGTTCATCATCGGCCACGGCATGTGCGGGCCGACCATGATGGGCTATGCCGGCGAAGATCAGAAACGAAAATACCTGCCGCCGCTCGCGTCAGGCGAAAAGATCTGGTGCCAGCTGTTTTCCGAACCCGCGGGCGGCTCGGATGTCGCGGGCCTGCGCACGCGCGCGGAGCGAAAAGGCGACGACTGGATCGTCAACGGCCAGAAGATCTGGACCTCGGGCGCGCATTATTCCGACTACGGCATCCTTCTCACCCGCACCGATCCCAATGTGCCGAAGCACAAGGGGCTCACCATGTTCTTCCTGGACATGAAGGTCCCGGGCGTCGAGATCAAGCCGATCAAGCAGGCCAACGGCCAGTCCGAATTCAACGAAGTGTATTTCACCGATGTGAAGATCCCCGATGTGCAGCGTCTAGGAGCGGCCAATGACGGCTGGAACGTGTCGCTGACCACGCTGATGAACGAACGAATGTCGATCGGCGCCGGTGTCTCCACCGGTTTTCCGGAGTTGTTCGAATTCTGCAACAATCTAATGCTGGAGGATGGCCCTGCGATCGATGATCGCGGCGTGCGCTCGAAACTCGCCAACTGGGCGGTGAAGGCGAGCGGGTTGAAATACACCAGCATGCGCGCGATCTCCGCGCTGTCGAAGGGCGAGCGTCCGGGGCCGGAGAATTCGATCGGCAAGCTGGTCGCGGGTTCGATGGTCCAGGATGTCGCAGCTTACGCGCTCGACTTGCAGGGCGCGGCCGGCGTGCTGAGCGGACCCGAGGACGCGGAAGCCGCCGGAAAATTCCAGGCGATGCTGTTGCGCGCGCCGGGAACGCGCGTCGAAGGCGGCACCGACGAGATCATGCGCAACATCATCGCCGAACGCGTGCTCGGATTGCCCGGCGATATCCGGGTCGACAAGGATGTTCCGTTCAACAAGATACCGACCAAGGGAAGAGGATAAGGATTCGTCATTCCGGGATGCGCCGAAGGCGTAGACCCGGAATCCAGAAGTGTTCGATCGAGATTCCGGGTTCGCGCTGTCGCGCGCCCCGGAATGACAGCAAAGGGAAACCGCCATGAATTTCGATGACACGCCGCAGGAGGCCGCGTTCCGCGCCGAGGCCCGCAAATGGATCGATTCCAATGCGCCGAAAGAATTCGAGGCGGAGCTCTCAAAATCCTCGCTCGGTCGTATCAGGCTACAGAACGAAGAAATCGTCGACGTCGGCAAGGCCTGGCAGAAGAAGAAGGCCGAAGCCGGCTGGGCCTGTCTGCACTGGCCGAAGGAATATGGCGGGCGCGGCGCAACCCCGATCGAGCGGGTGATCTGGCAACAGGAAGAAGGGGTCTACGGCAAGCTGACGCAGCCGTTCCAGATCGGCGAGGGCATGTGCGGGCCGACGGTGATGGCCTACGGCTCTGAGGAGCACAAACGCCACTATCTGCCAAAGCTCGCCTCCGGCGAACAAATCTGGTGCCAATTGTTCTCCGAGCCGGCGGGCGGATCGGATGTCGCCGGCTTGCGCACGCGCGCGGAGAAAAAAGGCGACAACTGGATCGTCAACGGCCAGAAGATCTGGACTTCGGGCGCGCACTACTCTGACTACGGCCTCCTGATCACCCGGACCGATCCCAATGTGCCCAAGCACAAGGGGTTGACGATGTTCTTTCTCGACATGAAGAGCCCGGGCGTCGAAGTGCGGCCGATCAAGCAGGCCAACGGCATGCAGGAGTTCAACGAGGTCTATTTTACCGACGTTATTATTCCCGATCATCAGCGTCTCGGCGCGGTGGGCGACGGCTGGAACGTGTCGCTCACCACGCTGATGAACGAGCGCATGTCGATCGGCGCGCGTCTGGCGACCGGCTTTCCCGAGATGTTCGATTTTTGCTCCAATCTGATGACGGACGGCGGCCTCGCCATCGACGATCGCGCGACGCGCTCGAAACTCGCCAATTGGGCGGTGAAGGCGAGCGGGCTGAAATATACCAGCTACCGCGCGATCTCGGCGCTGTCGAAGGGCGAGCGTCCAGGACCGGAGAATTCGATCGGCAAGCTGGTGGCGGGCTCGATGCTGCAGGACATCGCGATGTACGCGATGGATATTGAAGGCGCGGCCGGCGTCCTGACCGGCGAAGCGGAGGAAGAGGCGCGCGGCCAGTTCCAGCAGATGCTGCTGAG
>VAZH01000379.1 GCA_005884465.1 Alphaproteobacteria bacterium
TCGAACTCGAAGCCGGTGTAATAGTCGAGCCCGCGCCCGAATGAGGTGGAAAACCGTGTTTTGCCGGTATCGATGCCGCGCGCGGCCATGAAGCCGACGCGGCTTTCGAACTGGTCGATGGCGGCGGTGATGTTGAGTTTCGTATCATCGGCCAGCGCGCGCAATTGGGCGATTGCGTCGTCGGGGTCGCCTGCGATCGAGAGAAACCGCTTGATTACATTAAGCGCGTCGCGCGGCAGCGCGCCGCCTTTCAGCGTCGACTGTTCGAGGAAGCGATCGGCGATTTCCGAAACCGAGCGCCCGCCGACATTGGTGGTACCGGCGATCGACATCAGATCGGTCACCAGCGCCAGCGCCGCCTTGCGGTCGCTTCCTGCGAGGGCGGCAAGCACACCTTCATATTCATTGCGGCTCGAGGCGGTTGCGAGCGTAAGCCGCTCGAGATCCTGTTCCAGGCTGATCTTGCGGTTGAAATCCTTGATCAACCTTCGCCGCCATACCGGATAGAGATCGAGGGCATCGATCAGCGCAATGAACAGCGCCACATCGCCGGTGCGAATATCGACATCGGTCAATCCGAACGCGCTGGTAGCCTCGAGCGCCAGCGCCAGCATTTCCGCATCGGCCGCGGCGCGATCCTGCCGTCCGAAGGATTCGATCCCGGCCTGCAAGAATTCGCTTGGCCGGCCGCCACGATAGCGAAACACCGGGCCGAGATAGCTGAACCCGGCAGGCTGGCCGGCGCGCGGGGAGGCGAGATAATCCCGCGCCACCGGAATGGTGAGATCGGGACGAAGGCACAGTTCCTCGCCGCTCGCGTCTGTGGTCAGGTAAAGGCTTTTCCGGATGTCCTCACCCGACAGGTCGAGGAACGGCTCGGCAGGCTGCAGAATCGCCGGTTCGGCCCTGACGTAGCCGGCCTGCGCGAGCGACAATAGCAGCGCATCCGCCCATGCGGCGGATCCGGTCGCACCAGTGCCCCGTTTCCGAAGTTCGTCAGCCATTGCGGCCCCTCCGAAACGAACTTCGGAAACAAAGGGGCACTAGCAAAGTCATATTTTTGGTGCCGCTTTTCGATTCGAAGTTCCTGACTCGGGCTCGCCGCAACCGGTGCAGGAACTTCAAGTCGGCGGCATCAATGGCGGCGGTCAGGGTCATCTCGGGTTCCAATATCCCGGAACAGGTTCAAAAGGTCCGGCTGGACAGCCCCTTAGCATGGCCGGGGCGGGGTTTCGACAGGGATTGGCCAAGTGGATTAATGACCGGCCAAGATCAAGTGCCAAGGCTCAAGCGCAACCTATCCGCGCAGGCTGGTGCCGGTCCAGTCGCCGAGCGCCGCCTGCACCAGGGCAAGCGCCGCCACCGCCGCGGTGTCGGCGCGCAGAATCCTCGGTCCCAGCGAAAGCCGCAGGGTTCGTGGCTGTCGCAACAGAATGACGCGCTCTTCCTCGGCGAACCCACCTTCGGGGCCGATCAGGACGTCGATGCCGTCTGACGCCGTCAGGCCGCTCTGCAGCGCTTCTAACGGATTTGAGGTATCTGCGGCCTCATCGCAGAAAACAAGCAGGCGCGCTGCATCGCGCTGGCTCAAATAACGATCGAGCGCCACCGGCTCGCTCACCGTTGCAAGGCTCAGGATGCCGCACTGCTCGGCAGCTTCGATGACGTTGGCGCGCATCCGCTCGCCGTTCACCCGGGCGACCTGGGTGAAGCGGGTCAAAACCGGCTGCAGGGATGACGCTCCCATCTCGACCGCCTTCTGCACCATGTAGTCGAGCCGGGCATGTTTCAGCGGCGCAAACACGTAAGCGAGGTCGGGCAGGCGATCCTGCGGCCGGGTCTGGGTAACGATCTCAAGACTGTCCGGCCGTTTGCGTCCTATGATCGCGGCCCGCCATTCGCCATCGCGTCCGTTGAAGACCAGAATGGTGTCGCCTTCGGAAAGGCGGAGCACGTTGCCGAGATAATTGCTCTGGCCGCGCCCAAGCGCGAGCGTTTCGCCCGCTGCCAGCGCGGCATCGACAAACAGCCTGGGCTGACGAAAGTCGAGTTGAGGCATGGTCGATGTCCCAATTTCAGCAGCGTTTTAGCCCAAACCATGCGAATTAACGCAATTATTGGCATCCGGCGCGTCCCTACGCCGCGCTGTTGCCAAATTCCACGGGTTGTTAAGGAACGGCAGGAATCGTAAAACGCCCTATCGGGAATCGCGCTTCTATCGGGAAGACGCTAGGGACCATTGGACCTTGCCGGAGCAACCATCTTGATCATCCGCCGCCTGATGATGCCGCTGACCGTGGCCGTCGTGACCGCCCACGCCAGTCAATGCTTGGCGCAAGGCGCGTTTCCGGCGCCGCTGCCCGGTCAAGCTGCCCCGAGTAGCGCTTCACCATTTCCGCCGGTGAATGGAGCCGCTCCCACCGCTTCGGTGGGGGCCGCTCCCAGTTCATTCCCCGCGCAGGGTGCCGCGCCGCTCACCGGCTCCGCGTTTGAGCGCGGCCCCGCTCCTCCCTCGCAGGCCGGTCCCTCGGACGAGTGCATGAAGGGATTCATACCCTTGCGGGAAGAGGCGGAGAAGCGCTGCAAGCTGATCAAGACCGCCAGCGACCGGCATGCCCCCCCGGACGAGGCCTGCAAGCTGATCGGGAATTTCGGCCAGGCTGAAATCAAGATGATCAAATATGTCGAGACCCACGCCGCGAAGTGCGGGATTCCGCCGCAGATATCGGAGCAGCTGAAGGGCGGCCACAAGAACACCGAGAACCTGCAGAAGAAAGTCTGCGCGGCGGCGCAGCAGGCGCAGCAAAGGGGTCCGGCTGGACCGAGCCTGAGCGAAGTGCTCGGCTCCTCGGCGGCATTGCCAGAGGCTACCCCCACCAAGAAGGGCGGCAGCACCTTCGATACCCTGAACGGCAACGTCCTCGCGCGATGACAAGCGGCGCGGCGGCACGCGTTGCTGACGCGACCGGCAACTGGGTCGACACGCGCGCACCGCCTTGGTCGCGGCCTTACTTGCGGCTCTCCCGTCTCGACCGGCCGATCGGATCGTGGCTATTGCTGATGCCGTGCTGGTGGTCGGCAGCGCTGGCCGCCGGCGTCATCGGCAGCATCGGCCAATTGCCCCTCATCATTGTGCTGTTCTTCATCGGCGCATTCGTCATGCGCGGCGCCGGCTGTACCTGGAACGACATTACCGATCGCGACCTCGACGCGTTGGTCGAACGCACGCGGTCGCGGCCGATCCCGGCGGGACAGGTGAGCGTTCCCCAGGCGATCGCCTTTCTGGTCATTCAGGCGCTGATCGGCCTTGCGGTGCTGCTCCAATTCAACGGCTTCGCGGTGGCGACCGGCATCGCCTCGCTCGTGATCGTCGCGGTCTATCCGTTCATGAAGCGGATCACCTGGTGGCCGCAGATCGTGCTCGGCTTGGCGTTCTCGTGGGGCGCGCTGATGGGATTTGCGGTGACGCTCGGTCGCATCGACGTGGCGGCGCTGGCGCTTTACGCCGGCTCGATCGCCTGGGTGGTCGGTTACGACACCATCTATGCGCACCAGGACGCCGAGGACGACGCGCTGATCGGGATCAAATCAACCGCGCTCTTGTTCGGCGCGCGCACGCATCAGGCGCTGATGGTGTTTTACGCAGCGGCGGTGGTCTTGATCGGCGTGGCGCTGGCGCTTTCCGGTGCGCGCTGGTTCGCGTGGATCGGGCTCGCCGCGTTCGCAGCGCATCTGGTCTGGCAGATCAGACGTCTTGAGATCAGCGATCCCGCATTGTGCCTTCGTATTTTCAAATCCAACCGCGACGCGGGGCTATTGCTGTTTGCGGGGCTTTTGATCGGGCAAATTCGTAGGAGGCAAAGACGCTCTTGCGCCGTGCCCACCAAGATTTCGTCGGTCAAGGGTGATCGTTCGCTGGTGCGCACACAGAGTTTATCATCGAGCGCGCGTTCGCGCGACCCGTTGGCTTTTGCCCACCCTACGCTTGTGGTTCAATCCCGCGCGATGATCTCGCGCTCGCCCTGGTGAATATTCGCGGGATTGAGCAAATCGCCGCGGCGCCGGCGCACCAGGAATTTCGGCCGCCGCGCCCGGATCGCGTTGTGACGCCGGCGCCGCGGCGCGGGCTCGCGCGCATCGTGTTCCGGCAATTGCGGCAGCGCGAAGATGTCGCTCCACATCCGCCAGGCGGCTGCGATCTCGTCGCGGTCGGAACTGACGCACAGCGGAATGGTCAATGAGGGATCGCGATGAGCGAGCACCAGCATCTGCGCGTCGTCGATGCCGCGCAGCGCAACGCCGAGAAAATCGGTGACGCGAACATTGACCGCCATCTGCATGCCGTGGACGGCACGGCGCAATACGACGCGTTCGCGGTGAAGTTCGATCTGCCGCACGCCGCCGTCTGCGCGGGCATCGTGCGCATCGAAGCGG
>VAZH01000380.1 GCA_005884465.1 Alphaproteobacteria bacterium
CCATTAATAACATAGCAACTGCAGATTTCCGCTAGGGGTCAATCGCGTCGTCCTGACAGTGGGCCAGCCGCTTCCGGTTTACCCAGATGAACGGACATCCTCAGAGCCGGTCGGCATGTCTCAAAGGTGCCATCAAGAAACTCATGCACCGCAGCAACCAGCATCACTATTCGATCACCTCGTCGGCGCAAGCCGGCAACGTCGCAGGCAGTTCGAGCCCAAGAGCTTTGGCGGTCTTGAGATTGATCGTGAGCCGGTATTTCGTCGGCTGCAGAAATGGCAGATCGCCGGTGCGGTCGATAACGCCGAGGTTCGGGGGCACGCGGTATCAGATTCGGGATTCCGGGCTGGCGGGGTTCGGGCTGCGGGTGGAGGCGAGCGGCACGAAGACCTTCAAGAACAGTTGAAACCTTCCGATGGACGTGTATTTTGGGATTGAATGGCATTGTCATCAAGAGCCACGGAGGCTCGACGCCGAGGGTTTCGCGAGACGCCATCAATCCCGGCTAAAAATGGCACTCCAAGAGTTGCACTCTAAAATCAAGCAGACGATAAGCATCTGCGGTTAGACGGCGCGGCAACAAGCGGAGGACGTTATGGCGTGGCGTGACGCCAGGGCTCGGGCAACCCTGATCCGCGAGGCAGCGGGAAGCATGGAGCCGGGCAAGACGCCCCGGGCCTTTGCCGAGCTTCTGTTCGACCACACCAATATCGAGGATCTCGTCAACTACGATGCCGCTTCCCTGGCCTTCCTGGCAGAACAGGCCTGGGAACATGTGCAGCAACGCACGGCGGGCAGTGCCGATATCCGCGTTATCAATCCGATGATGCCGGACGGGCGCGAGATTTCCGTTCTCGAAGTTCTCAACGACAACATGCCCTTCCTGGTCGATTCCACCATGGCGGAGCTCGCCGAGCAGGGCATCGAAGTCACGCTGGTCGCCCACCCAATCATCGCCGTGGAGCGCGATGAGCAAGGCAAACTCCTGCGTTTCTACGGTGAAACGCTGACCGAAGCGTCAAAGGGCGAGCGCGAAAGCCTGATCCATTTCCACATCGCCCGCCTTGACGCCGATGCCGACCGCCAGAAGCTGATCGAGGGGCTTGCCAAGACGCTCAACGACGTGCGCGCCTGCGTTACCGACTGGCGGGCCATGCGTGCCCGTGTCGAACAGGCGATCAAGACCTACCGCTCCAATCCGCCTCCATTGCCGATCGACGAGGTCGCCGAAGCCAGCCAATTCCTGCAATGGCTGTGCGCCGACAATTTCACCTTCCTGGGCCTGCGCGAATATCGCTTTTCGTCCGACACCGATGCGTCGGACGAAATTAGCGCGGGCCAAGGCCTCGGCATCCTGCGCGATCCCGATGTGAAGGTGCTGCGCCGCGGCAGCGAAATGGTGGCGATGACGCCGGAAATCCGCGAATTCATGCGCGAGCCGACCGTCCTCATCGTCATCAAGGCCAATGTGAACAGCCGCGTTCATCGCCGCGTCCGCATGGATTATGTCGGCATCAAGCTCTATACGCCCGACGGCCGGCTTGAGGGCGAATTGCGCCTCGTCGGCCTGTTCACCTCAGGCGCCTATACCCGTTCGGCGCGGCAGATCCCCTATGTTCGCCACAAGGTGGCGCAGGTGCTCGAGCGCGCCGGCTTCGACGCGGACAGCCATTCGGGCAAGGCGGTCCTGCATATCGTCGAGGAATATCCGCGCGACGAACTCTTCCAGGTCGATGCCGAGACGCTCTACAATTTCGTCATGGAAATCCTGATACTCTATGAGCGCCCCCGCGTGCGGGTGCTGGCACGGGCCGACAAATTCGACCGCTTCGTCTCCATCCTCGTCTTCATTCCGCGCGAGAAATATGACACCGATGTGCGTACGCGCGTCGCGGCTTTCCTGGCGCAGGTCTATAAGGGGCGCCTGTCAGCCTCCTACGTCTCCTTCCCCGAAGGGTCGCTTGCCCGCGTCCACTACATCATCGGGCGCTCTGAAGGCGAAACGCCTGTCATCGCGCGCGCTACGCTGGAATCCGAGATCAGCACCATCGCCGCGACCTGGGGCGACAAGCTGAAAGCCGCGCTCGCTACCACCACCGACGGCATGCGGGCCCGCATGCTCGCCAACCGTTATGCCCGGGCCTTCGCCGGCGGCTATACAGAAGCCTTCGGCACCTCGCAGGCGATTGCCGATATCGCCACCATCGAAAAGCTCACGCCGGCTCGTCCAGTGGCGATTTCGGTCTACCGCATCGAGGTCGAGGACGATCCGACGCGCTTCGGCCTCAAGGTTTTCTCGCGTGGCGCACCCCTGTCGCTGTCCTACCGGGTGCCGGTGATCGAAAATCATGGCCTGCGCGTGGTCAACGAACGCACCTATCAGATCCTGCCCAGCGCGACGCCGGCACCCGCGCCGGTATGGCTGCACGATATGACGATCGAGGCCAGTGACGGCAAGCCGATCGTTATCGACACGGAATTCAACCATCGTCTGGAAGCCTCGATGATGGCGGTGGTGGGCGATCGCGCCGAATCCGACGGCTACAACGCCCTCATTCTGCGGACAGCCCTGGGCTGGCGCGAAATTTCGGCCATTCGGGCCCTCTCGCGCTACCTGCGCCAGATCCGCGCGCCGTTCAGCCAAGGCTATATGTGGGAGACTTTGCGCAAGAACACGGCGATCACCACCAGCATTGTCGCTCTGTTCCGGGCCCGCTTCGACCCGCACCTCGTCGCCACCGGCGCCGAGCGCTCGGCACGGGAGACGGCGATCCTCGCCGAGATTGAGGAGCAGCTCAAATCCGTCGCCTCGCTCGACGAAGACCGCATCCTGCGCCTTTTCACCAATCTGGTGCAGGCCACCATCCGCACCAATCTGTGGCAGATCGGCCAGGACGGGCACCCGCGTCCGGTGATCTCTTTCAAATTCGAAGCGCGCAAGATCGAGGACCTGCCGGCGCCGCGGCCGCTTTACGAGATTTTCGTCTATTCGCCGCGTGTCGAAGGCATTCATCTGCGCTTCGGCAAGGTGGCGCGCGGCGGCCTGCGCTGGTCCGACCGGCCGCAGGATTTCCGCACCGAGATCCTCGGCCTGGTCAAGGCACAGCAGGTCAAGAACGCGGTCATCGTGCCGGTCGGCGCCAAAGGCGGCTTCGTGCCCAAACGCCTGCCGCCGCCCTCCAATCGCGATGCCTGGATAGCGGAAGGCACTGAAACCTATCGCATCTTCATTCGCTCGCTGCTCGAACTCACCGATAATCTCGACGGTGACACAATCGTGCCGCCCGACGACACCGTGCGGCACGATGGCGATGACCCCTATCTCGTCGTCGCCGCCGACAAGGGCACCGCCACCTTTTCCGACATCGCCAACGCTATCTCGGCCGAGAAGGGCCATTGGCTTGGCGATGCTTTCGCCTCCGGCGGCAGCCAGGGCTATGACCACAAGAAGATGGGCATCACCGCGCGCGGAGCGT
>VAZH01000400.1 GCA_005884465.1 Alphaproteobacteria bacterium
CGCTCTATATATCGCTGGTGCTTGCTTCACCGCTGATCCTGTGGTGCCTGGTGCGCCGCCCAAACTGGACCTTGCTTGGCTCGGCTGTCCTGTACGTTCTGGCGCGCTGGTTCGATTGGAATTTCGCCTCATATCCACCCGGGACAACCTGGTACTTCAATCCGTTTGCCTGGCAATTGCTGTTTATATTCGCGGCGTGGTGTGGTGTCGGAGGTGCCGCCCAGCTTCAGTTCCTGATCCGGTCTCGCGTGGTGCTGGCATTGGCCGTTGCCTGGATTCTCTTTGCCCTCCTGATCGTTATGACCTGGCACGTTCCGTTCCTGGAATCATTGGTGCCGAGATGGATGATCAAGGCGATCTATCCAATCGATAAAACCGACCTCGATATGCTGCGTCTCACTCACTTCCTCGCTTTGGCGGTCGTAGTCACGCGATATCTGCCACGCAATTGGGCGCCGCTCACCTCCAAATGGCTGCGTCCGCTGATCCTGTGCGGTCAGCACTCGCTTGCGATCTTCTGCATCGGCGTATTCCTGTCCTTTGGGGCGCATTGGATCCTGATGCAGTACACCCGAGGTGTCTGGGAGCAACTGGTCGTCAGCGCCGCCGGCATCGTGATCATGGTTGCGATTGCATGGCTTCTGAATCGGGCTGCGAAGGTCCCCAGTTTGTTCGTCGAGGCGGCCGAACTCGAACCCGCCAAGACGGCGACAGAACCCGGGAAAGCGTGATCCCGTGCCGGCGTTCCAGGGCGGCTCCGGCAGAAGCCGGGGCTCTAGCGCGCAGTGACCCGTGCCCCGCACAAATTGCCGTCACAATTTGTGCCCTTTCTGGCGCAGCGCTTCGGTTAAACGCGTGCGCAGATCCTCGGCCGCCTTACGATTCACATCCTGACCGACTTGCATGCTCTGTTGCGTGATTGCTTGCGCCTTTTCGAGAAACTTTTGCCCGACCGGCTGACGATAGAACGCCTCTATTTCGCGCAGCTCGCCGGCCGTAAAATTGTTGGCATAGATGGTGGCGATGCCATCGACCATCGCAGCATAGTATGGAGTAAACGCATCTACTATCATTGGCATCATCGCATCGTAATCGCGCTCAATCTCCGGCCTGTCTTGTGTCAGCGCGGGCTTAAGGGTGAGCAGGATAGCTGGCAGAAGTGCCTTGTACTGATCGGACAACTTCATTGTAGTCACCAGGCTACGCGCCGCTGTCATGGCGTCGGATGACGGCGTTTGCGCCGGTGAAGCGCAAATTGAGAACAGAAGCATGCTGGCGATGATCAATAGGCGTCTGGACATGGGTTCCTCCGATAACAGATCGCGCGGATGATACTCGAAAATTGCGTTTCCCACCTGCAGCAACGTTTCGCGCCTCACAATGCCTGCATCTCGCCCTTGGCCCAGAATTCGCGCAACTTGAACTTCTGAATCTTGCCCGATCCAGTCAGTGGAAAAGTCTCGATCAGGAACCAGTGCCGCGGGGTCTTGTGCGGGGCGAGCGAGGCGCGCATGTAGGCTGACAATTCCTCCTTGTCGATGACAGCGCCAGGCGCGGGACGGATGAAGGCGGCGACCTCTTCGCCCCATTTTTCGTGCGGCAGTCCGATGACCGCGACCTCGCTAACCTTGGGATGACGAAACAACAGTTCTTCGAGTTCGCGCGGATAGATGTTCTCGCCGCCACGGATGATCATGTCCTTCAGGCGACCCTCGACCGTGCAATAGCCGCGCGCGTCCATCGCGCAGAGATCGCCGGTATGCAGCCAGCCGTCTGAATCGATCGCAGCGGCGGTCGCCTCCGGCATTTCGAAATAGCCGAGCATGATGTGATAGCCGCGCGTGCAGAACTCGCCGATTTCGCCGATCGCGGCGGTCTTGCCGGTGTCGGGATTGATGATCCTGGTTTCCATGTTCGGCAGCGGCAGGCCGATGGTGCCGGCCTTGTCCTCGATCGTATCGGTCGTCATGGTCATGGCCGCCACCGGCGAGCATTCGGTCTGGCCGAACACGATCGTGAAGGGCGCCCCCAACTTTTGCTCGAACAAGGTGACGAGCGCGGCCGGCACGGTTGAACCGCCCGAGCAGATCGCCTTGACCGATGAAAGATCGGTCGATGCGAAACAGGGATGTTCGAGCATCGCCACCAGCATGGTCGGTACGCCGACCATCGCATTGCCGCGATACCTGGCGAAAAGTTCGAGCACGAGGCCCGGTTCGAACGCTTCCAGCAGCACCTGCGTCGCAGCCTTGGATACGGCGCCGAGCACGCAGCAGACGCAGCCGCCGGTGTGGAACAGCGGCATGGTCGTCATGAATACGTCGCCCGGATCGATCCCCATTCGCTCGGCGGTGTCGGCGCCGTTGTTGGCGAGGCCGCGATGATGCAGCAGCGCGCCTTTCGGAAAGCCCGTGGTGCCCGAGGTGTACTGGATCATCACGGGATCGGTCGGTTTGACCGCGGGAAGCGCGATGCGCTTGCCGTCGCCGGCGGCGATGAAGGCCGACGAGTCGTCGAAACAGATGATCTCCCGTAGTTCAGCGCAGCGCGGGGCGACCTCGTGCACCGTCTCCAGCATCGGATTGCCACGGAAGGAATTGACGACGAACACGCCGGCCGAGCGGGATTGCTTCAGCACATATTCGAGCTCCTTGGCCCTGAAGCCGGGATTGACGGTGACCAGCACCATGCCGGCCAGGCCTGCGCCGAATTCGAGCATGATCCATTCGGGCAGGTTCTGCGCCCAGACCGGGATCCGCTCGCCCGGCTTGAAGCGGTGGAGCAGGGCGCGCGCCGTGCGTTGCGCTTCGGTGTAGAGTTCGGAATAGGTCCACTGGCGGCGGAGCGCGGGATCGGAGATGCCGGCGATCAGCGCGAGCCGGTCGGGCGCCGACCGCGCGGCTTGTTCGAGCATCTGACCGAGCGTGACGTCGCGCACGGCAGGTGTCGTCGGTCCTGCGATGTAGGATTCCGTTAAAGTCATCAGCCCACTCCCACGGCCTTCGTTTGCTGGCGTTAAACGCGCTCGCCCGCGCTTGCCCCAAACTGTAACGTCGGGCGTGGCTGGTTGCAGCCATGTCACAAGGGATTTCTGCCCCGACGACGTCCGTCCTGCCGCGATCAGAGCTTGGTTGCCGATCGAGACAGGAGTTTCCAGTCCGCGCCCTGTTTTTGCCAGTTCATCAGGATGTGGAGGTTGGTGGCGGTTTTCTTGCCGTCGGCTGTGGCCTGTTGTTCGGCCACCCAGTGGAAGCGGACGATCGCTGCGGGGCCGACCACGCGAATCGTGGTGTCCTGATATTCCAGCGACAGATACTTCGACTTTCCGTCGGTTGAGTTGGCGATAAAGGTCGCCTTGTCCTCGACCTTGCCGCTGGAGTGGCTGTAGCTCAGTTCCGGCGCGCAGAGCGCGTCGAATGCCTTGGCATCGGCGGCGACTTGCGCCGCACGGAACGCCTCGACGTTCTTGGCGACGGCCTCTTCATCCGCCGAAGCCGCCAACGCGGGGCCTACGCTCATTCCGGTCACGCTCAGCAATCCAAACGCAAACGCCGGCAAGATCAGCTGACGACGATCGATATTCATCGCTTCCTCCGTTCTTTTTGTTTGGGGTAGTTTTGCAGCCATGGACTGTTTTGTCGAGCACCCGCTTCGGCCCTGTGAAAGACCGCGCGTGATGCTGCATCTGCGAATGTATTCCCATCATTGCGAGCCAACGGGTCGCGAATGCGCGCCCGATGACAGGGCTGCGCGAAGCAATCCATGCCCTCTCGGAAAGGGAAAGGACAGACTGGATTGCCTCGTCGCTTTGTTTCTCGCAATGACGGCGGTTGGGGCGCGGATTGCCTTTAACCTTAGCCCGATGTTCAGCCGCCGAGCGCGCTCGAAGCCGATCTACCTCGTTGACCGAATGCCGGAACCGCC
>VAZH01000401.1 GCA_005884465.1 Alphaproteobacteria bacterium
ACGAATATTCATCTGTCGCCGATAACCGAGCTTCGCCGGTCTTTCGGCAATTAGGGCACCTAAGATGCTCAACCCAACTATCGCGGGCCATACATAATATGCGCCGCAGACCCTCAGTGTTCCAGTCTGTTGCGCTGCCATAATCAAACTGACACACTACCCAAGGGCCCGGGCTGGAATAGGTTAGTTAATGTCGACGCGCAGGGAACTGGAACGCTTACTTTCGGCACCTGTTGAATCAGCACCGGGGCGTCGGAGGAGGAAGCAATGCCTGTAATTCTGTTGTGGGGAATCCCCACGTTGTTCGTCGTTGTCGGTGGTGGCTGGTGGCTGATGCATATGCATCACTAGCCGGCCAAAAGGCCCGATCCTCTTCCCCGGATCGGGCCTTTTTCTCGCTCCGGCGAGCCGCGCCTGCGCCGCTGCATTGCCAGCCCGCGGCCTTGATATCCATCACCACGAGCATACGAGAAGCGCATCGCCACCCTGCGAAGTGCTCTTGCGATCGAACCAGGAAACTCCCGCCACAATCTTCCAACTAGGCGATTTTGGCGGGCGCGACGGTCTCGGTGGCCGGCCCGGCGGCGGCCCAAACCTAGCAATGGGTACTCAATCCGTATTTCGCGACCGCGCAAGTGCCGGTTGCAACGAGCCTACTGGCGGTATCGCCAGATTTATTAAGCTAATCCAGCTCGACGACCTGGCCGTCGACCAGCGACACCCGGCGGTCCATGCGGCCCGCCAGTTCCATGTTGTGGGTTGCGATCAGCACCGCTACCCCGGTCGCCCTGACTAATTGCATCAGCGCCTGGAATACGTGATCGGCTGTATGCGGATCGAGATTGCCGGTCGGCTCATCCGCAAGCAACGCCCGCGGCGCGTTGGCGACCGCGCGCGCGATCGCCACCCGCTGCTGCTCGCCGCCCGACAATTCGGCCGGCCGGTGCCTGATGCGATCGCCCAAGCCCAGATAGGCCAGGATTTCGCTGGCGCGTTTGACGGTCTCGGAGCGCTTGAGGCCGCGAATCATCTGCGGCAGCATGACGTTTTCGAGCGCCGAAAATTCCGGCAGCAGCCGGTGCGATTGGTAGACGAACCCGATATCGGTGCGGCGGATCTGGGTCCGCTCCATGTCGGATAATCCGGAGGTGGGCGCGCCGCCGATATAGACTTCGCCGTCATCGGGGCTTTCGAGCAGTCCGGCGATATGCAAGAGCGTCGACTTGCCGGCGCCCGACGGCGCCACCAGCGCGACCGACTGTCCCGCCCACAGCGCGAGCTTGGCGCCGTCGAGGATCGTCAGCGTCGTCTCTCCTTGCGTGTACCGGCGCTTTATCTCGTGGAGATAGACGACCGGTACATCTTCCGCCCCCTGCTCCATCGCGCCCTCACTCGTACCGGAGCGCTTCGACCGGATCGAGGCGCGCGGCACGCCATGACGGATAAAGCGTGGCGAGGAAGGACAGCGTCAGCGCCATGATCACGACCGCGCTGGTTTCGCCGAAATCGATCTCGGCCGGCAGACGAGAGAGGAAGTAAAGCTCTGGCGAGAACAATTCGGTGTTGGTGAGCCAGGACAGGAATTGCCGGATCGATTCGATATTGAGGCAGATCATCAGGCCGACGAAAAATCCGGTCAGCGTGCCGACCACGCCGATCGCGGCTCCCGTGATCAAAAATATCCGCATGATCGATCCCTGCGAGGCACCCATGGTGCGCAGGATCGCGATATCGCTGCCCTTGTCCTTCACCAGCATGATCAGGCCGGAGACGATATTCAATGCCGCGACGAGCACGATCATGGTCAGGATCAGAAACATCACGTTGCGCTCGACCTGCAGCGCATTGAAGAAGGTCGAATTGCGCTGCCGCCAGTCCACCAGGAATACCGGCCGTCCGGCCGCCTCGGTCACGGTCTTGCGGAAGGCGTCGATCTTGTCGGGATTGGTGGTGAACACCTCGATCGCGGTCACGTCGTTGGCGCGATTGAAATAGGCCTGCGCCTCCGGCAGCGGCATGAACACGAAGCTCGCGTCGTATTCCGACATGCCGATCTCGAACACGGCCGCGACCTTGTAAGGCTTGATGCGCGGCGTCGTGCCCATCGGGGTCACCGCGCCGCGCGGCGCCACCAGCGTGATGCTGTCGCCGGCATGCAGCGACAATTGATCGGCGAGCCTGCGCCCGATGGCGACCCCCTGCCCTGCGTCGAAGCCTTCGAGCGTGCCCTGTTTGATGTTCCTGGCGATCGAGGTGAGATTGTCGAGATCGTCGGCGCGAATGCCGCGCACCAATACGCCTGATGCGTTGAACGGCGAGGATGCCAGCGCCTGGCCATCGACGACCGGCGCGGCGAGCCTGATGCCCGCGACCTGATTGATGCGCTCGGCGACATCCTTCCAGTCGGTCAGCGGCGATTCCAGCGGCTGCACCAGAAGATGCCCGTTGAGGCCGAGAATCTTGTCCAGCAACTCTTTTCGGAAGCCGTTCATCACGGCCATCACGATGATCAGCGTGGCGACGCCGAGCATGATGCCGAGGAAGGAGAATCCGGCGATGACGGAGATGAAACCTTCCTTGCGACGTGCCCGCAAATAGCGCCCGGACAGCAGCCATTCGAATGGCGCGAAGGGTAGGGTTCGGATTGGCTCGCTCATGGCTTCATCCATAGTCGATTGCACACGATTCGGGCTAATTGTAGCCGTAGCGGCTGAATCCCGGCACACGTAGTGGATAATTCGTCACGAGGTCAGCCGCGCCACCACCTCCGCCGGACTGAGATTCTCGCGCGCCCCGTCGCTGCGCCGCTTGACCTCGAGCTTGCCTTCGGCGAGGCCCTTGGGGCCGACCAGAATCTGCCAGGGAATCCCGATCAGGTCGGCGGCGGCGAACTTTGCGCCGGCGCGCTGGTCGGTGTCGTCGTACAACACGTCGACGCCCTTGGCCGTGAGCTCCCGATAAAGCTGCTCGCACGCGGCATCGGTGTCATCAGCACCTTGCTTCAGATTCAAGATCGCCACCTTGAACGGGGCGACCGCTTCCGGCCATTTGATGCCCGCGTCGTCATGACAGGCCTCGATGATGGCGCCAACCAGACGCGAGACGCCGACGCCATAGGAGCCGCCATGGACCGCCACCTCGGCGCCATCGGGGCCCGCGACCGTGGCCTTCATGGTGTCAGAATATTTGGTGCCGAAGTAGAAGATCTGGCCGACCTCGATGCCCCTGGTATGGAGCTTGTTCGCAGCGGGCACCTCGCGGTCGAAACGCGCGGCGTCGTGGACGTCTTCGGTCGCGGCATAAACCGAAGTCCACTGCTTGATGACCGGGGTCAGATCGCCGTCGTAGTCGATCTCCTCTCCGGGCACCGGCAGATTGAGCACGTCGCTGTTGCAATAGACCGCGGACTCGCCGGTCTCAGCGAGAACGATGAATTCGTGGCTGAGATCGCCACCGATCGGGCCGGTCTCGGCGCGCATCGGGATCGCCTTCAGTCCCA
>VAZH01000402.1 GCA_005884465.1 Alphaproteobacteria bacterium
AAACCGGACGCGAAGATCGTTCTTGGCGATGCACGACTGACGATCGCCGATGCAACGGATGCACGTTATGATGTGATCGTCGTTGACGCCTTCTCGTCGGATTCGATTCCGGTTCATTTGCTGACCCGGGAGGCGCTGCGAATTTATCTGTCGCGGCTCAATCCCGGTGGCATCATCATCACGCACATCTCCAACCATCACCTCGACTTGAGAGAGGTGGTGACTGCGACAGCCGCGAGCGAAAAACTGATCGCGAGGCTGTATGACGAGGACGAAGTTTCCGGTGGCGACCCAATGATCAAGTTTTCGACGGTCTTGATTTTGGCAAGGAACGATGACGATTTTGGTCTGCTGAAAGACTGGGAATTGCAGACACCGGCGGCGGGCGAGCATTCCTGGAGTGATGACTTCTCCAGTCTGCTGGGGCCGCTCATTGCCAACCTGTTGGGGCCGCTCATTGCCAAGTTTCGGGAAGGCGACTGAAAAACGGGTGCGATCAGCTGTGATCCCGTAGCCGCTGTGCCTCCATGTTGGTCAAATCCTTAGGGCGAGAATTGTCGCCGAAACAGCGTTTCGATATCAGGTTCATCCTCGACCACGAGAACAGAAGGGTCATGTTCGTCCTCCTGATCCGGAAAGGGAGCCTGCTGTGCGGGGCAAAATGATCCGAAATTCCGTGAACTCGTCTGGTTGCGTCTCGACCTCGATCGACCCGCCATGTTGTTTGACGATGATATCGTAGCTCAGCGAGAGGCCAAGGCCGGTTCCCTCGCCGGCGGGTTTTGTCGTAAAAAAAGGATCGAACATCTTTTCCTTTGCCTCGGACGAAATGCCGGTGCCGTTGTCGCGGATTCGAATTTCGATGCTGTCACCGAGATTCCTGGTCGCGGCAACGACGGTGGGCTCGTAGCCTGCACTGGCTTCCGCCTTGCGCTTGGTCGCCGCGTAGAAGCCGTTCGAGATCAGGTTAAGCAGCACCCGCGTGATCTCTTGCGGGAAAAGCACGGCCTCACCCGCGGCCGGATCAAAGGCGCGCTCCAAAGTGATATTGAATCCCGGTTTCTCGGCCCGCGCTCCGTGATAGGCCAAATTGAGGCTCTCCTCGACGAGG
The DNA here is from genome assembly GCA_005884465.1 of Alphaproteobacteria bacterium. Lineage (GTDB taxonomy): Bacteria > Pseudomonadota > Alphaproteobacteria > Rhizobiales > Xanthobacteraceae > Bradyrhizobium. The sequence goes on from VAZH01000402.1 coordinate 1,112, forward strand.
GCGTTGATATCGACACGCCGGGACTCTCCCGATCCATGGCGCGAGTGCAGCAGCATGTTTTTGACGATGCCATCCGCGCGCTTGCCGTGCTGCACGATCTTTTCGAGGTTGCCTCGTAATGTATCGGTGATTTCGCCGATCTCGGTCCGCAGCTTGCCGTCGAGATCTGCGCCGCGAAGGGCATCCTGCAATTCGTAAATCAGTTCAGCGGAGACGGCGGAGAAATTGTTGACGAAATTGAGCGGGTTCTTGATTTCGTGCGCTATCCCGGCCGTGAGCTGGCCGAGCGATGCCATCTTTTCGGCCTGGATCAGATTGGCCTGGGCCGCCTTCAGCTCGCGCAGCGCCGCCTCGGCGGCGTCGCGCGCGCTGCGGATCTCGGCGTCGGCGCGCCGCCGTTCGCGTTCGAGATGGTCGCGCTCGATCAGACTGTCGCGCAACATGCCAAGCGTTTTTGTCATCGCGCCGATCTCATGGGCGCTTGCCTGCGGTATCTCGACGTCGAGCTCGCCGCGCGTAATCGCCGCCATGCTTCCTTCCAGCCGCTTTAGCGGGACGGTGATCGAGCGCACGATAAAAGCGGTCAGGCCGAGCGCGAGCGCCAGGGCAACCATGCCGCCGATGATCGAGAGGTTGACCACACGCTCAGCCTGGCGCGCCGACGCATCGCGCCCAGCCAGGGCCTGCTGCTCGACCCGAGCTACAACCTTGTCGATCTCGTCATCGATATTGAGGATGCGGCTTCGTGCCTGCGCCAGCAGCACGTTGCCCTCGGCACTGTCGTCGCCCGAGTAAGCCTCGCCCGCGCGACGCGCCAACTCTGTCAGGGTATCGACTTCGCGTCCGATGGCGGCGACCCCTTCAGAATGGAATGCGGCAATCGCCTTCAGATCCTCATCGAGACGCGCCTTGGCAGCGGCGGCATTTTGTTGGGAGCTGGCGAGCTGCGTGATGGCCAAGTCGGTCAGCCAATACTTCAGATCGCCGAAGTCCTTGCTCGCCGTGGTGGCGGTGCGGACAATGGAAACCAGCCGCGCTTGTTCGGCAAGGCCTTGCGAGTGGCGCATCAGTTCTCGTATCAGCAGCGCGGAAGACACGGCGAGGATCGCAAGCAACAGGACCGAGAGGAAGATCAGCCGTGCGCGGATCGATACATGCGACATCGAGCTTGTCCCAAGTTTGCATTTGCGCCTGCGGCTACGTGACAAGCGGCTCGCACGCCGCGCCGGATGCGAGGGACCCCGGCAACGAGCAGACTCTCGGAAGCCACGTTGCCCCTGCAGGGGTCCGCCGATCCGGAGCCTCTAACTTTATGCCATGCCTTTCTCCAACCAACAAAGGACGTTCAGCTGGGTCAACCTTGAAATGACAAGATATCGGCATGTAGTATGATCTACGGCGTTTCGTGGTGGTTGGCACGGTGGGAGGGCGATCATGAGTACCACAATCTCTCGGCGAGTCCTCGTTATTGCCGCCTCCCTGATCGGAGTCGCCTGGACCGGGCTGGCGCGGGCCGACTCCTTCAAGTTTCCGTTGACCGGCGAGCAATGCGTGCCGCCAGTAGCGACGAACGGCACGGGAGAGGTTGAACTCACCTATGATCCGGCAACCCGGGTGGTCGCCTGGAACATCCCGTACAGTGGGCTCTCGAGCGCGGTCACTTTGGCGCATTTCCACGGCCCGGCCATACCGGGCAAGAGCGGACCGGTGGTAGTCTGGCTAGCTGAGCGGGGCACCCCACCCGGAAATCCGATCAGCGGGCAAGCCACGCTGACGCCCGAGCAGGCACAGCAATTCGCAGCGGGCGAATGGTACGTGAACGTGCACACCCAGTCCTACCCCGCATGCGAGCTGCGCGGTCAGGTGGTCCCTCCCAAGAGCTGATCGCAATTGCAGCCATGCTCTCATTGTTCGGGACATCGGCGATGATGGCGGAGCCAGCGCGCGCTTAATCTCGTACCGGATTGCCGACATTCCGGAATGACCGTGCGGAAAGGGAGATGTCTGTTTTACCCCCAAGGCAGACATTGCCTGTACTAACTGATCTGCTGAAAAGATGCGGTAAGGCAGTCGGTAGAGAATCCGCGTTGGGTTTTTGGGGGCGGGTGTATGGTCGGGTTTAACCATTAATTCGGCTGGATGGCTGTGCCAGTGTGCTAACCAATAAGGCTCTATGTCCAAATGGCTTAAACCATTTCTGTTTGGGATTTGGGGTCTTCTGCTGATCCCCCTCATCACGCCTATCCTCAAAAAATGGTTGGAGGAAAACGTCTTATCCGATCCTAACGGTTTGGCCACGACGGTTTTTTCTAACGCCATGGCCACGACCGTTTTTAACAACCTCCTCGCACTGGGCCAACGGCGTTGGTTTGCATTTGCGTTGGTCTTTTTGACCGGAATCGTAATTGGCGTTTCATTAGAATCGTTAATCCGGAAGTCGGACGAAAAAAAAGCTTCCGAGCTCCGAAGCCTCGGCACTAAATTTCGCAGTCTTTCAGATAACATCAAAGTTCGGGCCGCGTCGTCAGGATGGCCGGACAATGTGCGCGATCTTAAACCTGCAATCCTGTCTGCATTTATCTCCGCCAAGAAATTTGATTTATGGGCACCGAATGAACACGTGTACCAATTGCCGGATGCGTCATTCCTTTGTGAATACTTCAGATGTGTCGGTAAGCTCTTAGAGGATGAACATTTTGACCAGGCCAACAGTGAGGCGCTCTCCTGGAAACCTTTTCTCGATAAAGTGAAGCTGTCTTGAGTTTCCGTGCTAGAGCGTGATGACTTTTCTTCGAATCGTCACCGCGCTCTATCCTTTTGTTTGAGCATGATCTTTTCGGAAAACCGGTACCCACTTTTCCGGATCATGCTCTAGTCCAACCTGCGCATACTCCAAATCGCCTGTCGTGAGCGTGCCCTCTCAGCCCTTCACCAAATCCCCCAGCAAATTCGCCGCCACCGTCAGCTTGGCGAGTGTAAGGCCGCTGGCAGCGATCTCCTCGACCGAACGGCGGATGCGCGTAGCTTCAGGATGGGCCGCGAGCCAATTCTCGGCGGCCTGCTGGCCGGACTGGCCGGTTGCCAGCATATCCGCGACCAGTCTCCTTTCGG
>VAZH01000131.1 GCA_005884465.1 Alphaproteobacteria bacterium
ACAAATTCTTCGTGGGTTAATGGTGGTGCAGGTGCCATCCCGCGAATATCCGCCGGCTTTCCGTCTGGACGTTTGACCAGCTCGAATGTGGCAACGTGAGTGCTTTCCAACCAAGACTCTAAAACCGCCCCGCAGACTTCACAGGATACGTGACCTGTATGCGGCATCAAGAACTTTGCTTCAGTGCGTTCGTACTCGGCGCCGCAATTACATCTGACAATTGTCGCCATTCTCGGAATATGCGCCCGGAACCGCCTATTTTCCAGTGCTTAAGTCTGCCACAATCAAACTGACCAACTACCCGCCATTCCGGCTCATTTCCCGGCTCACCGTTGAGGGTGAGCGCCCAAGCAGCTTAGCCATCGAGCGCGCCGATTGATGTGCCGTAACGCCTCTGGAAATCACCTCGCGTTCCGCGAGCGTCAATGCCAGCCTGGAGCGACGCCACTGGCGTCCGACCCGCGCCACGACGCGTGTTGTTATCTCCTCGGGCATTGAAAATTTATGCATTGGCTCCTCCCGGATATGTGAGCCACATCATACTCTCCTCTCCGACACACGTCATAACCTGAAATTGCTGCAGTACGACAGCACCCGTTTTGCGCCCTATGTACTCGGCCAAGAGTCACATGAGCCTGCGGGCTTCTGATGCCATACGTGAGGCCGGATTGATCTTTCTAAACTGAAAAAGTGACGACCGGTTTTCGCGTGACTCAACACATTTTGGTAGGAGGAAGAGATGAGTTGGACACCAAAAGTGCAGTTCAAAAATCCGAATTCCGCCCTTCGTCCGGCGGACAAGGAGATATCGAGCAGGTTACTCCAAGGACGCGTCAGCAATACCGCCCTAAGTATCCACCAAGCAAAGAAGCGTGAAGGCTTTGGCGTCCCGGTCCCGTACGCGCGGCCGAAGGTCGGTCGCCAATTTCACCATGATCACATTCACCCGCCACATAGGCATGCGATCGAGGTCAGCGATCCAGGCTTAGACAGGAGCGATGAAACTGCTGTCGCCATCAACCCTAAGAATTCGCGCAACATTGTTGCAGGAGCGGCCAGTTTCAATGGAACACAATTTATCAACACTGCTTACGTCACCAAGGACCGTGGCATGACGTGGAAGACGGTGACGGTGCTCACAGATACTGATGAAGGAGCGGGAATCGCTTTCGACGATTCACACAACTGCTATTATACGACGATGCAGGGTGGCTTCTTCCCGGTGTGCGTCGTCAGCCGAGACGGCGGCATGACGTGGAGCCAGCCAGCAGCTTTCGGTTTCGGCGACAAGACGGCTGTGGCGGCGCGCGGCAACATCGCGCTCTGCGGGTTCGATCGCGTGAACACCGAAGCCTGCGCATTCACGTTGGATGGAGGGTTGAATTGGACCGTGCACGATTTCACGGATAGCGGCCTCGGAACAGCGCCATTGGTCAGTTACGATCACCGGCACTTTTACATCATATACGCCGCGTTGGATAACAATCTCAAAATGTACGCGAGCCACGATCAGGGCCAAACCTGGACCGGCCCGACCACAATTGTCGCCGGGAACGCGTTTGAAAGCACGATTGCTGGCCCACTTTCGTATGAAGGCGGGGCGCTAACCAGCCCTGGTACCAACGTTGCGATCGATAGACATGGCCGTATTCATGTCCTGTACATCGACAGCAACAGGCGGGTGCCGATGTACACGTCGAGCCACGACCACGGCGCGACCTGGAGCAGCCCGGTCAATGTAAATCCGAGGCGAGCCAACGATGCACACATGTGGCCTTGCCTCTCGTGCACCAAACATGGAGATCTCCAGGGCGGCAGCATGGTCTACGATCAGACCCTCGGCAAGTACTCGATTCTTTTGCACCTCAAGGCTGAAGACGAGGATGAATGGAAGACCTTCGAGGCTGACAACGGTCCGTGGTCGGCCGCAGGACCATCCCCGAACTTCCGAATTGGATTCGGAGACTACTTTGATTGCGATAGCCTGCCGGAGTTTGGAATTTCCGTGATGGCTTGGTCCGAGACTGCCAACGGACAACAACCTTGGCAATCATGGGTGCGGATTGTGGACCGGTGGGAATGGGAGGACGAGCGCGTGAGCGCGCTCGAGGATGAGATCGATCGCCTAACGGAGGCCTTTGAACTTGGTGAGCTTCCCTTCCCGAGGACAGACGAAAACGTCGCAAGGTTCAAAGCACGCGTCGAGGAATTGCGGAAGACGCAAAGTGCGGCACAAATCGCGCTGCAAAAGCGTCGAGATTCTAACCATGTGACGGCTGAGTGATGCCGATGACGCACTCGGTGCAAAATAATTGAAACGGCTCTCAAAAGAGTTGGCGCGACTGCGAAAGCAGCCGCGCCCTGTCGACTAGCGCGACGAGCATATCGGCCGCATGACTGTGTCCGCACTCGGTCAATTTCGTCATTCTGACCATGCGTCGATCATCCAGCGTCAATGCCAGCCTGGAGCGACACCGCTGGGCAGGACGAATCCCACCATGCGGAGCCACCAAAAAATAGATTCGACGATGACGGCTTACCAAAAGCTCGTCCGATCGCCTTCAGCGACTCTCCGCGCTTCCAGCGATCCCATAACTCCGTTTTCTCTGTCGCAGTAGACCCTCTGAAATCTTTGACCCATCAAAGCACACTCCATCTCTCCTTTAAGATAAAGTGTTGCGTCGACCGGTTGAGCCGGCACCTTGATAGCAACCACATTTGCGCAAGCGCCGGGCACGTCGCAAAAGCGCCATGTATGGACTCATGCAGCGCGGCAAATGACACCGCGATTCGATTGCCATTTGGTGCAGCGGGTTGCGACCAGGCGGAACCCTCAAAGGCTCAAGCCCGCCAGGTTCATTTAGTTTGAACCAGGCCTAACCCTTGACGGCTCCCGCGGTGAGCCCGTGGATCAAATGGCGCTGCAGAAAGCTGAACAGCACCGCCACAGGGACCGTGCTCAAAATGACTCCGGCCGATAGCGGACCCCATTGCACTTCGTACTGCCCAACCATGTAGAGCAGCCCGGCTGACAAGGTGCGCATGCTGGTCTCGGTCGTGAACGAGATCGCAAACAGCAGCTCGCTCCAGGATACCACGAAAGCGAAAATGGCGGTCGCCGCGATGCCAGGCGCCGCGAGCGGTAACACGATACGGCAAAGCGCGCCGAAATGATTGCAGCCGTCGATCATCGCGCTTTCTTCGAGGTCGCGCGGTATAGAACTGAAATAGCCGACCATCATCCAGACCGTGAACGGCACCGTGAACGAAAAGTTCGAGTAGATCAGCGCCTGGTAGGTATCGACAAGGCCGAGCGCGCGCCATTGCGTCAGCAGCGGGGCGATCAACAGGACGCTCGGAAACATCTGGGTGGCAAGAAAGATGAGCAGCAGCGCGTCTCTTCCTGCGAAACGAAAGCGGGCGATGGCATAGCCGGCAAGCACCGACACCGCCGTGGTGGCGACCATCGTGACCGAACACACCCAGAGGCTATTGAGAAAGAATCGGCTGAACGGGGTGACCGGCGAGGTCCAGGCATCGACATAATTCTCGAAGGTAGGGCGCACCGGCAGGTACTGGAGAGGCGTCGCGTAGAGTTCCTGCCGATCCTTCAGTGACGTCAGCAACATCCAGATGAACGGCCCGAGGGCAAAAGCAGTCAGCAGCACGAGGCCGATCCAGACAACCGGGCCGCCCAATAGTCGCTCTGCAAGGTCTCTCGGGACGTGGCGGCGCGTCATTCGGTTTCCTCCACGCCTTTGGTCACGCGGAGGTAAAGGGCCGTGAATGTCAGCATCACAAGCAGGAGGACGACCGAGAGCGCGCCGGCGTAACCGAAGTCAAGGCTCGAATAGGCTTGCAGCAAAGTGTAGGTCGACGTGATCTGCGTGGCGTTGGCCGGGCCGCCGCCGGTCATGACAAAGATCAGGTCGGCATAGTTGAAGGTCCAGATGATCCGCGTGGCGGTTGCGACCACGATGATGGGCCGCAGCAACGGCAAGGTAATGTGCCAGAAACGCTCCAGCACGCCTGCGCCATCGACGTGGGCTGCTTCGTAAAGCTCATCCGGCACGGCTTGGAGCCCCGCCAGCAGCATGATGGCGAAGAACGGGATCCCGCGCCAGACATTGGTGAAGACGACCGCCGCCATCGCGAGATCCGGCGACGACAGCCAGGCGACGCGCTCGTGCATCCACCCGGCCCGGATCAAGAGGTCATTGATGACGCCGTAGTTCGGTTGATAGAGCCATTCCCAGATCAGTCCCACCACTACCCCGGGGATGATCCAGGGCAGCAGGGTGAGAGTGCGCACCAGGGCGCGGCCCCTGAAGGCCTGCTGCAGCAGCAGCGCGGCCGCAAATCCGAACACGAATTGCAGGATGACCGAGCCGAATACCCAGACAACGGAATTCCACAGCGTCAGCCAGAACACAGGGTCCTGAACAAGGCGGACGTAGTTGCCGAGCCCGATGAAGCGGTAGTCCTGAGGCTTGTACAGCACGTCGGCGTACAGGCTCATCTTGATCGCGAGTATGATCGGCACGACGACGGTCGCGAGCATGCACAGCGCGGCCGGCACGAGGTATGAATAGCCGATCAGGAGCTTGCGCACCCGCCAGCTGATCAGCGGGCGGGTGCGGGGCCTTGGGAGGGAGAGCGTGGTCATGGATACTAGATGATCCGGGTTACGTGGAACGTCATTCCGGGGCGATGCGAAGGCATCGAACCCGGAATGACGAGATTCCCCGATGTGCAATTGCACATCTGAGGTCTGGTCCTTCGGACCATCCCGGAATGACGGGATGGGGGCTTACGACATTTCCTTCTTCAGGATTTCGGCGAAGCGGTCGAGGCACTCTTTCGGTGAGATCTTTCCAAGGATCGCCTGCTGGATCAGCGGCACGCCATCGGAGTCGATCCTGCCGCCCCAGCCGGGGTAGGCGAGATACGGGCTGACGATCCCGATCGGGAAGGAGTTTACGAAGCCGGCAAGCGCCGGGTCTTTGGCAAATTCCGGCTGCTTGAGGATTGACTGGCGCGCCGGCAGCAGGCCGAGCGTCGAGTTGTATTTGAGGGTCGGCTCGTCCTCGAGCATGAAGCTCATGAATTGCCAGGCGCCTTCCTTGTTCTTGGCGCCCTTGAACATGGTGAGCGTCTCGGAGAACCAGAACGAGGCGCGCTTCTTCGCCGGACCGATCGGCAGCGGCAGCGTGGCGAAATTGTCGGCGCCGACGTTCTTCTTCTGCTGGCCGCTGGAGCCGGAATTGTGCTGGTACATGCTGGTGACGCCGCGGCCGAAGGTTTCGACGATTTCGACGAAACCGTCGGTCGCGGCACTCGGCGGCGTGACCTTGTGCTTGAGCGCGAGGTCGAGATACCAGGCGAGCGCGTCGACGGCTTCCTTGGAATTGATCACGACCTTGCCGTCCTTGAGCACTTCGGCGCCGTTGGCGTAGGCGAATTCGCTCGGGTAGAGCAGAGCCCAGGTGCCGCCGCCGCGCATCCCGTAGCCGTACTGGTTCTTGTCGGCCTTGGTGAAGCCTTTGGCGAGGCTAAGGAACTCGTCCCAGGTCCAGTCCGGGGTCGGCTCCTTGAGGCCGAGCTCCTTCAGACGGTCGGTGCGGTAGTAAATCCCGTCGAGCGTCACGGCGAGCGGCAGCGAGACGATCTGGTTGTTGATGGTCACGGTCTGCCAGGCGGTCGGCGCGACATCGGCGTAGTGCTTCCAGGACTTTGCGCGCGCGGAGATGTCTTCGACGGCGCCCATGCCGTTGAACTGGCCGACCCAGTTGTCCCAGACCTGGCAGAGATCGGGCGGACTTCCGCCGGTGATCGCGCTGATCAGCTTCTGACGCGCCTGCGCCTGCGGCACGTATTCCATCTGCACCGCAAAATCCTTTTGCGACGCATTGAAGCGCTCGACCATCGAGTTCATCAGCGCGATGCGCGTCGGCTCGGGAACGCTCCACTGAAAGCGTACCGGCTCGGCGCCCCAGGCCTTGCGCGGGGCAATCAGCGGATCATCCCACCAGGCCAGATCGGCTGCGGCGATGACGCCCGCGCCGGTCAGTGTGTGCAGCAGCTTGCGACGAGATAGCGAAGTACGCTCATCCATTTTTGAACCTCCCGCTCGCCTAAGCCTTTCCGGCTCTTGGTTGTGCCATCATGCCATAGCATCCCGGGCCGGAAAAGCAGCAACATGCTGGCGCTAGAGGCCTGGGCCACGCAGGTAGCGGCGTCGGTTTCGTGCCACTTAGCTGACGTCGGTGCTTCGGCAAATGTCCGCTATACGTCAGAACCCCGACACCCCCTGCCAGCTATCCATCCTGCAAATGATTTGCCTCGACGGGGCAAATCAGCGAATTGCTGTCCAGTGCCTTTTGCAAAAATATTTTGCGTTTACCGGGTTTTGATGAGCCTTTAATCCGAGAAATAGCGCGCAAATTTGCCGCCGTTCCCGCTGTTGATGTCGCCAGCTACCGCCCCTCCAGCTCGCCGAGGGATGATCGAATAACAGTGCTATTCGCTGCGGTGCATGAGTCCGGTATTGGCACTGAGCCCATTTCTCATGGGCATCGCATTAGTATACGCTGAACACGTCCCGATCGCTCACCCTTGAGATGCGATGAACGCCCTCATTAATGTGGTCATTCCAGTTTTCGGGATCATCCTGACCGGATATCTTGCCGGACGCTTTGGCGTGTTGGGGCCGGAATCGGCCGCTGCCCTCAACCGCTTCGTCTATTACTTCGCAATTCCTTCCGCTACCTTCATCTTCGCGGCCCGAGCGCCGATAGACAGAATTTTCGATTGGCCCTTTATTGGCGCCTTCGTGAGCGGTTCGGTATTGACGCTGTTGATTGCACTGATTGTTGGACGGCTTTGGTTTCGTCACGATACGGCGACGCTCAGTGTGGCCGGCGTCACGGCCGTATTCGGGCAGGTGATTGGCATCGGATTGCCTCTCCTCCTTACGGCCTACGGGCCGGATGGAGCGCTGCCACCGATCGTTGCGGCCCTGATCTATGTTGTACTGTTCCTCACCAGTGTCATTGCCGTTTTGGAGGCCGCACGCACGTCGGACCTATCGCCTCTTCGTATGGCCCCGCAACTGGCCGGGACGCTCCTGCGTAATCCGGTGGTGATCTCTCCGCTGCTGGGTGTCTTGTATTCGATGACTGCGCTGCCCCTGCCCAAGGCGCTCAGCAACTATCTCGATCTGATGGCCGCCGCGGTAGGTCCAGGAGCGCTGTTCGCCGTCGGGCTTTCGCTAGTGGGGCGCAAATTGACCAGCAACGCTGGCGAAGTGATATGGCTCTCTGCGCTAAAGACCGCCGTTAATCCGATTCTGACGTTTGTTCTGGTCACCTACGTATTCGTAATGGACCCGTTCTGGTCACAGGCAGCGGTCATTCTCTCCGCGATGCCTGTTGGCACGAATCCGTACGTGATTTCCCAGCAATACGATGTTCATATCGAGACCGTTTCGGCAACCATTGTCGTCTCGACGGCCATGTCGGTGGTGACCATCTTCCTCGCGCTGATCTGGTATGGCGTCGGCTGAGCGGACGAAGGGACAACGTTCGTGCAACCCTGGGGCGCATCGCGCCGCGAGATGGCGGACTCGTATCCTCCAAGCTGTTTGAAAATTGAATCGGTTGCCACCTATGCCGTCATCGCCCGCGAAGGCGGGCGATCCAGTATTCCAGAGCGCAGGTGATGGAATCGAGGAGCCGCGGCGTACTGGATACCCCGCATTCGCGGGGTATGATGACTATCATGGAGTAACGCGCTGCTACGAAACAGACGACAACTCAGCTCGCCGCCTCGAGCCGTTCTTCGGTCAACAGCCGCATCGCGGCGTCGGCGTCCATCGGCTCGCCGAAGGCAAACCCTTGCGCGTATTCGCATCCCAATTGATAAAGCTCGACCGCGTCCGAATCGGTCTCGGCGCCTTCGGCGACCACGTCCATGCCGAGGTCGTGGGCCATCGCGATGATCGATTTCAGGATCACCGGCCGGGTGCCGCGGCCGGTGGTGCGCACGAAGGACTGGTCGATCTTGATGGTGTCGAACGGGAAGCGCTGCAGATAGGCCAGCGACGAATGCCCGGTGCCGAAATCGTCGAGCGACAACCCGGTGCCGAGCTCGCGGATCCGCGTCAACATCTGCGCCGCATGCTCCGGGTTCTCCATCACAAGCGATTCCGTCAGTTCCAGCTTCAGCGTGCCGCGCGCCACCGAGGAGCGCGACAGCACGGTGCGGATGTCGTGGATCAGGTCGTGCCGCAACAATTGCCGCGAGGACACGTTGACGCTGGCGAAGATCGGTTCGCGCGAACGCATCGCGCGCTGCCAGATCGAAAGCTGCCTGGCGGTCTGGTCGAGCACGAACATCCCGAGATCGACGATCAGTCCGATCTCCTCGGCGACGGTGATAAACTCCAGCGGCGACATCCGCCCCAACTTTGGATGATCCCAGCGCGCCAAGGCCTCGAAGCCGGCGATCGAGCGATCTTCCAGCCGTACGATCGGTTGGTAGAGGATGGTGATTTCCTCGCGCTCGATGGCTCGGCGCAGTTCGGATTCCAGCGTGAGCCGGTCGGTCTTGCGGGCGCGCATCGCCGGCTTGTAGACGTCGATGCGGTCGCCGCCGATGCGCTTGGAATGGTACATTGCCAGCTCGGCATCCTTGATGATCTCTTCGGATAGTTGCGTCTGCGGATCGCTGAGCGCGAGGCCAATCGAGGCGGTCAGGAAAATTTCGCGGTCGTTGAAGGCGATCGGCGCGCGGATGGTCTTGCGGATGGTTTCGGCAAAGGCGGTGATGCGCGCCGGTTCCTGTTCCGACATCAGGATCAGGCCGAACTGGTCACCGGCGAGACGCGCCAGCGTGTCCTGGGGTTTGAGGATGCGTGTCAGCCGCCGTGCCAGCGTCAGCAGGATCGAATCGCCGACCGCGATGCCGACGGAATCATTGACCTGCTTGAAGCGGTCGAGATCGATCACCATCAGCGTCGGCCGCAGGTTCGGCACGGTCTTGGCGAAATTGGCGACCGCGCCAAGGCGGTCGATGAACAATTTGCGGTTCGGCAGGCCGGTGAGATTGTCATGCACGGAATCATGCAGCATGCGTTCTTCGGCGTTCTTGGTCTCGGTCACGTCGGTGAGCGTTCCGACCACGCGCGACACTTCGCCGTCGGAGCCGACCACCGGACGCGCTTTGAGCGCGAACCACAGGAAATGGCCGTCCGGGGTGCGCAGCCGGAAATCCTGCACCAGCCGGCCGCGGCGCTGGTCGAGCACGCTGTCGAGCGCGGCGCGGAAACGGTCTTGATCGAGCGGATGCAGCACCTCGAGCCATTTCGCCGCAGGACCCTCCAGCGTGCCGCGTTTCAAGCCGAGCAGGCTCTCGGTTTCGGGGCTGGTGAAGACCTTGTCCGCCGAGACATCCCAGTCCCAGATCAGGTCGCCCGAACCGGTCAGCGCCAGCGCCCGGCGCTCGATGTCGGAGACGACGCCGGTGGTCGCGCCGCCGCCGGCAAACGCGTGCTGCATTACCGTAAATCCGATGAGCATCACGATCAGCACCAGCCCGCCGAGTAGCGCAGGCCCGACGATGTCGTTGGTGACGCTGCCGGCGATCGTCATTCCCGCCGCGACCACCCAGACCACCAGCAGGAACCAGGTCGGAATCAACAGCACCGCGCGATCAAAACCGTGGGTCGAGAGATAGACGATCAGGGCAAAGCCCGCGAACGCGATCAGGACCAGCGACATTCGCGCGATTCCCGAGGCGACCGCCGGATCGAACAAGGCCAGCGCCACCAGCGAGCCCAGAAAGACGAGCCAGCCGACGGTGATATGGGAATAGCGCACATGCCAGCGGCTGAGATTGAGATAGGCGAACAAGAACACCAACAGCGTCGCGGCCAGGATTGCTTCGCCGGCGGCGCGCCAGACCCGCTCGGCATTGTTCGACATGTCGAGCACCTTGCCCCAGAAGCCGAAATCGACGCCGATATAGACCAGCACCGCCCACGCCAGCGCCGCGGCGGCGGGGAACATGATGCTGCCCTTGACCACGAACAGGATCGTCAGCACCAGCGCCAGCAATCCGGAGATGCCGATCACGATGCCCTGGTACAGCGTGAACGAATTGACCTTGTCCTTGTAGGCGTCGGGCTCCCACAGATAGAGCTGTGGCAGCTTGTCGGTGCGCAGCTCGGCGACAAAGGTGATGACGGCGCCGGGATCGAGGGTGATGCGGAAGATGTCCGCGGTCGCGCTCTCCTGGCGTTCGGGGCGGTCACCGGTCGACGGCGTGATGGTGGCGATGCGCGACAATCCAAGATCGGGCCACAACAGCCCCGACGATACGATGCGATAATGAGGTGCAACGATCAGGCGATCGAGCTGGTCGTCGGTGTTGTTGGCGAGCGCGAACACCACCCAGTTCTGTCCGCCTTCGCGGGCGCGGACTTCGATGCGGCGGACGATGCCGTCGGTGCCAGGTGCTGTGGAGACCTGAATGCGGTCAGCGTCGCTGCGCTGGTGATCGAGCACCGCGGTAAGATCGATCGCGGGCGCGTCACTGCGGACGCTGACGGCGTCGATCGCGCGCGCCGGCGGCGCGGCGGCAAAAATCATGAGGCCCAGCGCGAGAGGCGCGAGGCACCTGATCAGACGCAATTTCAATTCTCCGCGATCAACGACGCCTTCCGGGCGAAGCAAGCCGCCCCGGGTGCGCGATAAATGACACGAAAGTAAGGGAAATCAAAGGGTTTCCGGCCGCGCCGGGCTCGCGAGTATTAAGCCACCAACACAATTTTGCCAATATGTTCGCTCGTCTCCATACGCCGATGCGCGTCGGCGGCCTTTTCCAACGGAAATGTGCTGTCGATCAAGGGTTTTACGCGCCCGTCGCGCAAGAGCGGCATCACCTTGGCTTCGATGGCGGCCACCATCGCTGCCTTATCCGCATTGCTGCGGGGGCGCAGTGTCGAGCCGGTGTGATGCAGCCGTTTCACCATCAGCCTGGCAAAATTAACGTTCGCCTTGGGTCCGCTGAGAAACGCGATCTGGACGACGCGGCCCTCGACCGCGGCCGCGTCGTAATTGCGTTCGATGTAATCGCCGCCGACCATATCGAGAATGACATTGGCGCCGGCGCCATCGGTCGCATTCTTTGCCTCAGCGACAAAATCGTCGGTCTTGTAATTGACGGCGCGGTCGGCGCCGAGCTTGAGGCAGGCGTCGGCCTTCTCCTTCGATCCGACGGTGACGATCACTTTTGCGCCAAAGGCTTTCGCAAGCTGGATCGCCATGGTGCCGATGCCGGACGAGCCGCCATGGATCAACAGCGTCTCGCCAGCCTTCAGCGCGCCACGCTCGAACACATTGTGCCAGACCGTCATCAGCGTTTCCGGGATGGCGCCGGCCTCCAGCATCGACAGCGACGGCGGCACCGCCATCGCCTGGGCAGCCTGCGCGATGCAGTATTGCGCATAGCCGCCACCGGCCACCAGCGACATCACCTTGTCGCCGAGCTTGTGCTTGCTGGCGCCGGCGCCGACCGCGACGACTTCGCCTGCAATTTCAAGGCCGGGCAGATCGCTGGCGCCGGGCGGCGGCGGATAAGAGCCGGATCGCTGCGCGACGTCGGGACGATTGACGCCTGCGGCTATCACCTTGATCAGGATTTCGCCCGGCCCGGGGCTGGGCACCGGGCGGGTTTCGGGCAAAAGCACCTCCGGGCCGCCGGGCTTGCTGATGCCGATCACGGTCATTTGCGCGGGCAGCTTTTCCATGATTTGTCCTTGGCCAAATGCGGGAGAATTTGGAGAGGTCTCTGATTAGCCAGCCGCGCTTCGGCTGGCAACCGCCTCCGGAGGCTCGAGCACGGAGGAGAACGCATGGCGATCGAGGACGACGACAAGCCAAGAAAGAAAGTCACCCACGAGATCGGGCAGGACCTGTCGCTGCTGTCGGTCGAGGAACTTGCCGAGCGCATCGCGCTGATGACTTCGGAAATCGAGCGGCTGCAAGTAGCCATGACCAAAAAGCGCGCCTCAAGGGACGCCGCCAACAGCGTTTTCAAGTCATGAGAATTGCTCTCGTGCCGGCCAAGCGAGCGAAGCGAGCGTGAGCCGGGACCTATACGCCGTGTCGTTGGTTTTGGGCACGATGGCAGACGCTTTGCTAATTACGCCCGGCGGTGATTAAGGATCCCGGCCCGCGCGGAGCCTGTCATCGGGCGGCGCTTTGCGCCGACCCGTTGGCTTGGCCGGGACGACGCGTGGGGTCCGCCCCATCGCGTCTCTCCACTTGCACTCGGCCAATGGCCGACATGGCAAACGAAGGCTGAATAAAATCGTTCGTTTACGATTGATTAAGCCTTCTCGTCTATGACTTTAGCGTCCTCGTTTGGACACCGAGTGGCTCCTGTCCACTCTGTTTGACGCCTCCCTGTTATCAACTTCAAAGCCGCCGGAAACGGCGGCTCTTTTTTTGGGACGTGTTCGGTCCCTCGCACCAGCTGGAAACCATAATAAGTCTTGCGGCTGGACTCTCGTCCGCGGGCGCGCAATGATTTGTTCATCATAAGCCGGCGCGCTCTTTAAGCCGGCAGCGTAAACAGTGGTGTGAGGCGTTAACCATGTCGGACCGTTCGCAAGGCGAAGCCGCTCTGGTGCAATTCAGCGAACGGCTGACCAATTCCGCGGCGTTCGGCACCCTGTTCCGGGAAGGCATGGATCTGGTCGAGGAGACGGCGGCCTATCTCGACGGCGCCGGCCGCGCCGAGGCCAAGGCGCTCGACCGCTCCGTCAGCCTGACCTACGCCACCGAAAGCATGCGGCTGACCACCCGTCTGATGCAGTTGGCCTCATGGCTATTGCTGCACCGCGCGGTGAAGGAAGGCGAGATGACGCTGACCCAGGCCAATCGGGAAAAGACCAAGGTCAAGCTCAGCGCCGCCGATCCTGGCCCGGCCGACATGATCGAAAAGCTGCCGCAGCAGCTGCAGGACTTGATCGCCCGCTCGATGGCACTGCAAACCAAAGTTCGCCGCCTCGACAGCACGATCCATGCCCCGGTGACCGAACGCGCCGCGATCGGCAATCCGCTGGTGCCGCAACTCAATCGCCTGAAGGCGGCGTTCGAGCAATCCTCGCTGCGCGGCAAATAAAAACGCCCCGGCGTAAGCCGAGGCGTCTGATCGCTTTCCCCGAACGAGAAGCCTGAGAGGCCTCAATCCTTCTTGAGGAAGCCGGAAAACTTCTTCTGGAACCGGGATACGCGGCCGCCGCGATCAAGGATCTGCTGGGCGCCGCCGATCCAGGCCGGGTGCGACTTGGAGTCGATATCGAGATTGAGCTTGTCGCCTTCCTTGCCCCAGGTGGAACGCGTCCGGTATTCGGTGCCATCGGTCATTACGACCGTAATCATATGATAATTCGGGTGAATATCGGCTTTCATGGCAGATCCTTCGGCGCCTGCGCCTGTGTTTTCGATGGCTGTGGTGACGGATTTGGGCCGCTCTATAACGCGTCAAGCCCCCTAAAACAAGGTCGTATCCTCCCGAACTCGTGTGGTTGCGGATTTGCCAGCGCTGGCGCCGGGTCCTATCTGGGAAGGCAGCAGCGATTGGTCCAGATCTCATGAGCGCGGTGGAACCACTTGAAGACCGGCATGGCGGAACCCCGCTCGGGAGCCATGCGGAGCCAATAGAGGCATCCTCTATCGAAGCCCAATTGACGCGGTCGGCCGCGAGCGGCCGCGCGCGGCTTCGTCCGCTACTGGCGCTGGCCCCTTATGTGGCGCGTTATCGCGGGCGCGCTGTGCTGGCTTTCATATCGCTGACCGTCGCTGCGGTCACCACGCTGATCGTGCCGGTCGCGGCGAGGCGGATGATCGATTTCGGGTTCTCACCCGAAGGCATCGCCCTGATCAACAGCTACTTCAGCGTGATGATCGCGATGGTCGCCGTACTCGCCGGCGCCAGCGCGACGCGGTTTTATCTGGTGATGACCATCGGCGAGCGCATCGTTGCGGATTTGCGGCGCGACGTGTTCGCTCATTTGGTGTCGCTGTCGCCGGCATTCTTCGATTCGGCGCGCAGCGGCGAACTGATCTCGCGCCTCACCGCCGACACCACCCAGATCAAGTCAGCGGTCGGGGCATCGGTATCGACCGCGCTGCGCAATGTGATGCTGTTCGTCGGCGCCACCGCGATGATGGTGATCACCAGCCCGCGGCTTTCGGGTTTTGTCCTCTTGGCAATTCCGCTGATTGTGTTGCCTCTGGTGGCGTTCGGGCGCTGGGTGCGACGTTTGTCGCGCAAGGCCCAGGATACGCTGGCCGATGCGACCGCATATGCTTCCGAGCTGGTCGGCGCCATCCGCACCGTGCAGGCCTATACCAGCGAGCGGCTGGCGAAAGCGCGTTTCGGCGGCGAAGTCGAGCAGGCCTATGAAGCGGCGCGCAGTTCGACCCGGGCGCGCGCGGTTCTGACTGCGATCATCATCTTCATTGTTTTTAGCAGCGTCGTGGTGATCCTCTGGGTAGGATCGCACGACGTGCTGGCCGGCACCATCAGCATGGGCCGGCTCGGCCAGTTCGTATTGTACACGGCTTTCGCTGCCGCGGCGCTCGGCCAGCTCAGCGAGGTCTGGGGGGATGTCTCGGCCGCCTCAGGCGCAGCCGAACGCCTGTTCGAAATTCTGCGGGTGAAATCGCAGGTCACGCCACCGGCGTCGCCGCGCGCCTTGCCGGTGCCGGCGCGCGGCGATGTCAGCTTGGAAGACGTCAGCTTCGCCTATCCGACGCGGCCGGATGCGCTGGCGGTCGATGGCGTTTCGCTGTCGGTACGCGCCGGCGAGAAGGTTGCGATCGTCGGCCCCTCGGGTGCAGGAAAAAGCACGCTGTTTCACCTGCTCTTGCGGTTCTACGATCCCGCGCATGGTGTGATCTCGTTCGACGGCGTTCCGATCAGAGCGGCTGATCCGCGCGAGCTGCGTGCGCGTATCGCGCTGGTGCCCCAAGATTCCGTGGTGTTCGCCACGACCGCGCGCGAAAACATCCGCTTCGGCCGGCCCGATGCCGACGACGCCGAGGTCGAGCGTGCCGCCGAGCTTGCTCACGCCACCGAATTCATCCGCCGTCTGCCGGGTGGATTCGAGGCGCAGCTCGGCGAACGCGGCGTGACCCTGTCGGGGGGGCAGCGCCAGCGTATCGCCATTGCACGTGCGATCCTGCGCAACGCGCCGCTGCTGCTGCTCGACGAGGCAACATCGTCGCTCGATGCCGAAAGCGAAACGCTGGTGCAGACGGCGCTGGAGGAATTGATGCATCATCGCACCACGCTGGTGATCGCCCATCGCCTCGCCACGGTGTTGTCCTGCGACCGGATCATGGTGATGGACAAAGGCCGCATCGTCGAGCAGGGCACCCACACCTCGCTGGTCGCCGCCAATGGTTTGTACGCGCGGCTGGCGCGATTGCAGTTCGAAGGGGTGTAACCTTCGCTCGTCCTGTCCACCAAGGCTGTCATCGTCCGCCACCGGGTCGGCGCGACGCGCCGCCCGATGACAGGCTCCAGCGGACGATCCAGTATTCCAGAGACCGATGATGGAATCGAGAAGCCGCGGCGTACTGGATACCCCCGTTTTCGCGGGGTATGACGGCTACGTGGATGCGCCGTAAACGACCGCTACCCCTTCCACTCCATCCGTAGCACCGGGCGGCCCGACGTCGGGTTCACATCGCCGCCGGCCGGCGCAAAACCGTTGCGCTCGTAGAAGCGGATGGCGCGGGCATTGTCGGTGTTGACCAATAGCGTGATCCGATCGGGCGACAAGCGCTTGGCCTCGTCGAGGAGCGCATTGCCGAGTTCCGAGCCCCAGTGGGTGGGGCTGACCACGAGCTGGTCGAGGTAACCTTTGAGATCGATCGTCACAAATCCGATCAGCGTATCGGCTTGTTCTGCAACAATGATCGCCGCATTCGGCACCAGTTCGTTACGCCAGCGCTCGCGCCACCATGGCACGCGCGCGGCGAAATCGATTGACGGATAGGTCTGCTGCCAGGTGCGTTGCCACAGCGCGATGGCGGCATCCTCGTCCTCGGTCCGATAGGGGCGCAGGTGGAAGGAAGCACTCATGAAAGCGACGTCGTCATGCCCGGACTTGATCCGGGCATCCATCCACTTCGCAAGAATCTTTCTTGATGGATTGCCGGGTCACGCCCGGCAATGACGATCAGCGGGAGCTTTTTGGACGTTATCGCCACTCAGCGTTCCGTCAGCTTCAATTCGATGCGGCGGTTGCGCTTGTAGGCGTCTTCGGTCGCAGCCGTGTCAAGCGGCTGGAATTCCGCGAATCCGGCTGCGACCAGCCGCTGCGCCGGCACGCCGAGCGAGATCAGGTACTGCACCACCGAAATGGCGCGCGCCGACGACAATTCCCAGTTCGACTTGAACAGCGGGCTGTTGATCGGCCGCACGTCGGTATGGCCGTCGACCCGCAGCACCCAGGCGATTTCGGGCGGAATCTGCTTGTCCAGGTCGATCAGCGCAGTCGCCAGCTGATCGAGTTCGGCGCGGCCTTCGGGCAGCAATAGCGCCTGTCCGGTGTCGAAGAACACCTCCGACTGGAATACGAAGCGGTCGCCGACGATCCGGATGTCGGGTCGGTTGCCGAGAATGGCGCGCAGGCGCCCAAAAAATTCCGAACGGTAGCGCGACAATTCCTGCACCCGCTGCGCCAGCGCGACGTTCAGCCGCTGTCCGAGATCGGCGATCCGCCCCTGCGATTCCTTGTCGCGTTTTTCCGATGCTTCGAGCACCTCTTCGAGCGCGGCAAGCTGGCGGCGCAGCGCGCTGATCTGCTGGTTCAGCACCTCGATCTGGGCCAGCGCGCGTGACGACACCTGCTTCTCGGAATCCAGCGCCCTGTTGAGTTCGTTGGCGCGGCCGGCGGCGTCGTTGCCGGCGCCGGCAAGGCCTTCATAGAGGCCCTTGACGCGATCGCGCTCGGCCACCGCCGAGGCCAGCCCGGCCCGCAACTGCGAAACCTGATCATCGAGATTGAGCTTGCCGAGCTTTTCCACCGACAACAGATCGTTCAGCTGCGCGATCTTGGCGTTGAGCTCCTCCAGGGCCTTGTCCTTGCCGGTGACTTCCTGCGACAGGAAGAACTGCACCACCAGGAACACCGACAGCAGAAACACGATCGACAGCACCAGCGTCGAAAGCGCATCGACGAAACCCGGCCAGTAGTTGAATCCGGTTTCATTGCGGCGTGCACGGGCAAGGGCCATTTCAAAATTCTCCGCTACTTGCGTGTCCCGGACGCGGTGCAGCGTTCTTCACGCTGGTCCGCAGAGCCGGGACCCAGATGCTTCCTCTATAGGCCCCGGCTCTGCAGCGCACCGTCAAGTACGCTGCGCTGCGTCCGGGGAACGATCGTTTCCCTAACTCTTCTCGGGTTGACGCGCGATCCGCTCGAGCAATTTCTTGATCTCGCGGTTTTGCTCGCCTTGGCCATCGGCCCATTCGCGGATCATTTGCTGTTCGGTCCGCATATGCGCGACCAGGCCCTGAATGGCTTC
>VAZH01000410.1 GCA_005884465.1 Alphaproteobacteria bacterium
GAGCCGGCACTGGTCAATTCCGACGCCGCCGGCAAGGCGTGGTTTTTCAAACTGAAGATCGCAGACAGAAACGAGCTCGGCGGCCTGATGGATGAGGCCGCCTACCAGAAGCACACGGCGTGAGCACGGAACATGCTTGTGGCTCATTCGAAAGAAGCTGGTCGGCATTCTCCCATCGTCATGCCCGGCCTTGTGCCGGGCATCCACGCCTTTCTTTGCGACGCCAAGACGTGGATGGCCGGGACAAGCCCGGCCATGACGATTGATCCAATTCTATGCGACGAAGGACAAACCCCATGACCGCGCACCGCAAACCTGCTGAGGAAGCCGCCACCACCTTCGTGCGCCGCCATATCGGCCCTTCGCCCCGCGACGTATCGGCGATGCTGGAAACGGTGGGTGCCAAAACCTTGAGCGAGTTGATCGGACAAACCCTGCCCTCGTCGATCCGGCAGAAGGCGCCTCTCAATCTCGGCCGCGCCTTGAGCGAAACCGAGTCGCTAACGCATATGCGCGAGCTGGCGTCCCGGAACCAGGTCTTCACCTCGCTGATCGGGCAAGGCTATTCGGGGACGATCTTGCCGGCGGTGATCCAGCGCAACATCCTGGAGAATCCGGCGTGGTACACGGCCTATACGCCGTATCAGCCCGAGATCAGCCAGGGCCGGCTGGAGGCATTGTTCAACTTCCAGACCATGATCTGCGATCTGACCGGGCTCGATGTCGCCAACGCGTCGCTGCTTGATGAAGCCACCGCCGCGGCGGAAGCAATGGCGCTGGCCGAGCGCGCCGCGCACGGCAAGGCAAAAGCGTTCTTCGTCGACCGCGAGGTGCATCCGCAGACGCTTGCGGTGTTGCGCACCCGTGCCGAACCCTTGGGCTGGCACTTGATCGTCGGCGATCCGCTTGTCGATCTCGACAAATGCGAGGTGCTGGGCGCGCTGCTGCAATATCCGGCCTCTTCCGGCGCCGTGCGCGATCTGCGGCCGGCGATTGCCACGCTGCACGCGAAAGGCGCGCTTGCGATTGTCGCCGCCGACCTGCTGGCGCTGACGCTCATTACCTCGCCCGGCGAACTCGGCGCCGATATCGCTGTTGGATCGGCGCAGCGTTTTGGGGTGCCGATGGGATATGGCGGGCCGCACGCGGCCTTTATGGCGGTGCGCGACGCGCTAAAACGCTCGCTGCCGGGGCGCATCGTCGGGCTGTCGATCGATTCCCGGGGGCACCCGGCCTACCGTCTGGCGCTGCAGACCCGCGAGCAGCATATCCGTCGCGAAAAGGCGACCTCGAACATCTGCACCGCGCAGGTGCTCCTGGCCGTGATCGCCTCGATGTATGCGGTCTATCACGGGCCAGAGGGACTGACCCACATCGCTCGTTCCGTGCATCGGCGAACCAGCGTGCTGGCAGCCGGTTTGCGCAAGCTCGGCTTCGCGCCGCAGTCGGAAGCGTTCTTCGACACGGTGATGGTCGATGCAGGCACAAAGCAAAATGATATCGTCGCCCGCGCGCGCACCGAAAAGATCAATTTGCGGATCGGCGAGCGCACGCTCGGCATCGCGCTGGACGAGACCACGACGCCTGATATCGTCGAGGCGGTGTGGCGCGCATTCGGCGGCAGCCTTGTTTACGCGGATATCGAAGCCGGCGCGCGCGACGCGCTGCCGAACGAGCTGAAACGCTCTAGCCCGTTCCTGACCCATCCGGTATTCCACGCCCATCGCTCCGAGACCGAACTGTTGCGCTACATGCGCAAGCTCAGCGATCGCGACCTTGCGCTCGACCGCGCGATGATTCCGCTGGGCTCCTGCACCATGAAGCTCAACGCTACCTCTGAGATGATTCCGCTGACCTGGCCCGAATTCGGCAGCCTGCATCCGTTCGCGCCGCGCGAGCAGGCCGAAGGCTATCACGCCCTGTTCATGCGGCTGGAGAAATGGCTGTGCGATATCACAGGCTATGACGCGATCTCGCTGCAGCCCAATTCGGGCGCCCAAGGCGAATATGCCGGCCTGCTCGCGATCCGCGCCTATCACGCCGCGCGCGGTGAGCCGCATCGAAAGGTA
This sequence comes from Alphaproteobacteria bacterium, assembly GCA_005884465.1. Lineage (GTDB taxonomy): Bacteria > Pseudomonadota > Alphaproteobacteria > Rhizobiales > Xanthobacteraceae > Bradyrhizobium. The sequence goes on from VAZH01000410.1 coordinate 2,070, forward strand.
TGTCTCATCCCGTCGTCGGCTCACGGCACCAACCCGGCCTCCGCCAGCATGGCCGGCATGGAGGTGGTTGTGGTCGCCTGCGACGCGCGCGGCGACGTCGACGTCGATGATTTGCGCGCCAAGGCCGAAAAACATTCGAAAGACCTCGCCGCGATCATGATTACCTATCCCTCGACCCACGGCGTGTTCGAGGAGCATATCCGCGACATCTGCGACATTGTCCACGAGCATGGCGGACAGGTCTATCTCGACGGCGCCAACATGAACGCGCAGGTGGGCTTGTCGCGGCCCGCCGATTACGGCGCCGATGTCAGCCATCTCAATCTGCACAAGACGTTTTGCATTCCGCACGGCGGCGGCGGCCCCGGCATGGGACCGATCGGCGTCAAGGCGCATCTGGCACCGTTCCTGCCGGGACATCCCGTGACCGACACGAAGTCGCCGGCGGTCGGGCCGGTATCGGCCGCGCCGTTCGGCTCGTCCTCGATCCTGACCATCTCCTACATCTACATTCTGATGATGGGCGGCGAAGGTCTGACCCGTGCGACCGAGATCGCGATCCTCAACGCCAATTACATCGCGACCAGGCTGGATGCGTATTTTCCGGTGCTGTATCGAAACGCCAAAGGCCGCGTTGCGCATGAATGCATCGTCGATCAGCGCCCGCTTAAGGTTTCGAGCGGCGTCACCGTCGACGATATCGCAAAGCGGCTGATCGATTACGGCTTTCACGCGCCGACCATGAGCTTTCCGGTGCCGGGCACGCTGATGATCGAGCCGACCGAATCCGAATCCAAGGCCGAGCTGGGCCGTTTCTGCGAGGCCATGATCGCGATCCGGCGCGAGATCGCCGAGATCGAAAACGGGCGCTGGAAGGTCGAGGCCTCGCCGCTGCGCCACGCCCCGCACACCGTGCACGACATCGCCGACGACGCCTGGACGCGGGTCTATTCGCGCGCGGAAGGATGCTTCCCCGCCGGCACCTCGCGCACGGACAAATACTGGTCGCCGGTCGGACGCGTCGACAATGTCTACGGCGACCGCAACCTGGTGTGCTCATGCCCGCCGGTTACGGATTACGCGCAGGCGGCGGAGTGATTCACCCGCCATGCGCGGGCTTGACCCGCGCATCCATCTAGAAGGAATCTGTCGAAGAAGATGGATTGCTGGGTCAGGCCCGGCAATGACGAAATAAAATGGGCGCTATGGTCACTCCGTGTCCACCGGTCACTGAATAGGCCGAGGCGCGGGAATAGCGAAGTGCTCTGGTATACATGTCCCGCATTTCAAGGCAGCTCTTTTCCCGCAGCCCTCGTTACGCGCGGCGCATCCGCGCCGGCACGCATTCTTGTCGGTAGTTCCGATGCTGCTGCAGGCCTCGATGCACTCCCCATGGTTCTGTGCGCATATATAAAAATAATTTTGGGAGCACTTGATACAGTCTTCCTGGGCAAGCCCGACATTGACTGAATTCAGGAAAAACATCGTCGCTAGCGCGATCGAATCAATACTTCTCATCGTACATCACCGTCGGCTCGTGCTTTGCAGCAGTGTTCGGTCTGCCTAATGCGCTTCCTTGTCCAAAACAGTCGTAGGACGGGTTGAGCGCAATGAGACCGATCCAGCGGCGTCAAGGCGCGATCAAAACCGGATTCCAGCGCCAGAGCCGATCATTGGTCAGGTGCGTGCCACCCCACCAGCGATCGATCGGGTTGTGTCGGCTGAAGTCGTCGGCCTGCACCAGGATCGCCTTGCCAAGTTCGGTCAGCTTTAGCTTGCTGCGTTTGTATTGCTCGAAACGATTGGCGTCATCGTGCATCTCCAGTGTGAACGGCCCCTCGTCGAGCCCGGACACGGCGGGTGCCGGACAATGAGCGAGCCCATCGAGCAGGGATCCGACTTCCCAGTAGCCGAACACACGCCGTTGGCTGGGCTTCCTGTGGCCGGGAAAGACGTAACGGGCCCGCGTTACCTGCCGATAATAGCTCCAGCATCCGCATTTCCGTGGCGCCAAGCCCGGTCGCGCTCCCGGGAAGTTCTTCGAGTAGCTCCAGCACGCATGGACCAAGCTGCGGAACCAAGCTCAAATCCCGCTTCAGCAAATTGAACCAGGCCTCTGGCGTCGGCGCGCGATAGGCCTGCCACGCAACACTCGCGACTTCGAGGTGGTCGCGCGTGATCTCGACGGCAGGCACCTTGTATTTCGCGAGTTGCTTCTCATTATGGTCTCCGATCCTGAAATCGACGAGGCGC
>VAZH01000411.1 GCA_005884465.1 Alphaproteobacteria bacterium
CAATCCCCGGCACATCGAGGTGCAGATTATCGGCGACAGCCACGGCAATCTGCTGTCGCTGTTCGAGCGCGAATGCACCTTGCAACGGCGGCATCAGAAGGTCATCGAGGAAGCGCCGTCGCCGACGCTGAATGCCACGCAGCGCGAGGCCGTTTGCGCCGCCGCGCGTAAGGCCGCGGGCGCGGTCAGGTATGTCGGCGCCGGTACTATCGAATTCGTCTCCGACGGCAAGGACGTATTCTTCATCGAGATGAACACCCGCCTGCAGGTCGAGCACCCCGTGACCGAACTGATCACCGGCATCGACCTCGTCGAATGGCAGTTGCGCGTGGCGTTCGGCGAAAAACTGCCGCTGTCCCAGGACGAGATCAGGCTGAACGGCCACGCCATCGAGGCGCGGGTCTACGCGGAAAATCCGCAGAAAAACTTCATGCCGTCGGTGGGGCGCATCAAGACCTGGCACACGCCCGAGCCGTCCAACGGATTGCGGGTCGATGCGGGGTACCGCAGCGGCGATGCGGTGTCGCCGTATTACGACGCCTCGCGTGGGCGCCGACCCGCGACGCCGCGATCGAAAGCCTTAATCGCGCGCTTGAGGAAACCGATGTTCGCGGCATCGTCACCAACATTCCCTTCCTGTCGGCGCTGCTGATGCATCCGAGCGTGCGCGCCAATGCCATCGATACCGGATTCATCGAACGCGAATTGAAGAACCTGACGGCGTCTTCCGCCGCGCCCGGCGATCTCGAACTTTGCGCGGCGGTTGCCGCCATCGTCAGTGAGGAGCAGAAGGCCGCGCGCGCGGAGGCGCATTCGCCGTGGCGGACCTTTGGCTGGATGCCGGTTGGCCGGCGGACGCGGGTGTTTTCATTCCGGCAGGGGCAGGGTGCTGAGCAGAAGGTGGAACTGTCTTACGGCAACGGACCGCCGACGTTGAAGTTCGGAGATCGCGAACGCGAGTTCCTTCTTTCCCCGTTGCCCTACCCGGGCGGCGGCTTCGATCTCACGCTCGACGGCGTGAAGTCGTACATCTTCGCCGTGCTGGAGGGCCATGAGCTCTATCTGCGCACGCGCAACGGCCGCTTCGACCTGCATTGGGTCGATCCCTTCGGCGGCGACACCGAGGAGCAGGTCGGCGAGGACAAGATCGTGGCGCCGCTGCCGGGCACGGTGGTGGCCTTGCTGGCCGAGGAAGGCGCGACGTTGGAGAAGGGCGCGGCGATCCTGACGCTGGAAGTCATGAAGATGGAACAGACGCTACGCGCCCCCTATGCGGGCGTGCTGAAGAAGATCAAGTGCAAGGTCGGCGATATCGTCGGCGAAGGGGTCGAGCTCGCCGAAGTCGAACCGGCGGTTGCCTGAGGCCGGATGAGCGAAAACGTCCGCATCGTCGAGGTCGGCCCGCGCGACGGTCTGCAGAACGAGAAGACGCCGGTCAGCGTCGCCGACCGCATCGCCTTCGTCGAGGTACTGATCGCGGCCGGGCTGCGCACCATCGAGGTCGGCGCCTTCGTGTCGCCCAAGGCGATCCCGCAGATGATCGGCTCGGACCAGGTGCTGCGCGGCGTCATCGACCGCGCCGATTGCGAATTCCATGTGCTGGTACCCAACGGGCTACGAGGCTTCGCACGCCGCCGGCGCCAAGGTGATCGCCGTGTTCGCTTCTGCCTCGGAAGGCTTTTCGCGCGCCAACATCAATTGCTCGGTCGCGGAATCGATCGAGCGCTTCAAGCCGGTGGTGGCCCGCGCCAAGGCCGACGGCATTAAGGTGCGCGGCTATGTCTCCTGCGTGCTCGGCTGCCCTTTTGACGGTGAGGTCAAGCCGCAGGCGGTAGCCGACGTCGCCAGGACGCTGTGGGACCTCGGCTGCTACGAAGTCTCGCTCGGCGACACCATCGGCGTCGGCACGCCGGTCAAGGCCAGGCTTTTGTATGGGCTAGTCGCTCTTTGCCGTTCCTTTTCTGAATGACTCTGAGAAATCCCGCTTCTTCCAACATGGGTATCTTCCGCAAAACCGTCCTTCGATCGCAAGATGCCTCTGACGCGATCATTCTCATTGGCGGATAGCAAAAGCCGGTTTCGTGATCCGCATGGTTAGCGAGCGAAAGCAGAATGAGCTTTGCATGCGGGTCAGGAATATAAAGCCCTAGAACCCAAGCGACGGCTTGAATGCTCATGGCGTCGCCCCCAAAGAACGATGGGCGAACAGGTTACGCGGACATTCAGCGGACACATCGAAATTGGAGTGCCGCGAACCGCATGCTAAGTTGTTGTGTAGATTGGCGCACCCGACACGATTCGAACGTGTGACCTTTGCCTTCGGAGGGCAACGCTCTATCCAGCTGAGCTACGGGTGCGTTAAGGGCTCATTTAGCCGATTGGCCGGGCATGGGCAACGGCCCTGCGGGGGGTTGGAGGCCACGGATAGAGGAGACGATAACTTCGATGAGGCATCCTGCCTCCGAATAAAAACAATACGCGATATGGGCCGAGAGATTCGTGCTAAACTGCGCTTGCTGGCAATGCAGCAAACGAGGGGGCGCATCTTGTACAAGAAAGTTCTTCTTGCCTATGACGGCTCGGTCGAGGGGCGACTGGCGTTGCGGGAAGGCGCGAAGCTCGCCCAATATTGCGGCGCCGAAGTGTTTCTGCTGGCTGTTGTCGAACCGTCCTTCGGCGCCACCCTGGAAGGTGGCGTCATGGTCCCGATCGACGACCAGATCGCGACCTATCAGGCGATCCTTGACGAAGGCGTCAAGCGGCTCCAGGCCATGGGCTTCTCGCCGACGGCGCGGCTGGGCATGGGGGCCGCCGGACAGGAGATCGCAGGGGTCGCCGAAGAGATCGGAGCCAACCTCGTGGTCGTCGGTCATCGTCCGACCGGCCCGCTGGCGCGATGGTGGTTCGGCTCGGTCGGCAGCTATCTGATCAAGCATCTTCGCTGCAGCGTCCTGGTGGCGCAGACCGAAATCAGCGACGATCAATTTGCCCGGCTGACGGGATCCGCCGCGCAGGCGTAGATCTTCCGGGCAATGGTCCACGTTGGAGAGCGTGTCGGTGCGTCATAAAAGCACCTGGCGCGCGCGCCGGCATGGCGGCGGCTCGATTCCTCGCGCGGATGGCGTCGATGCCCGCTCATTTTGGCGGCGCACCAAATCTTATAGTGCTCGCAGTCACGGCCGGCCGGCGATAGCATTGCAGGTGCAATCGAACCTGGTATCGCCAATGAGTGGACCGAGCTCGACACTTGGGTGGGGGAACGGGTCGGAGGACTTCGCGCTGTTCAGGACGCTCAGCTCCGAACAGCGGCTGAAGGCGTTTAGCGCAATGGTCCGCCAGGATCTCGTGCGCGGGCAAATGCTCGTGGCGCAAGGGGATCCCTCGGATTCGTTGTTCATGGTGCTGCATGGCGCGCTAGCCGTGCGCAGAACCGGGGATTCCGCCCCGATCGCCGAACTCCGCGCCGGCGAATTGGTCGGCGAAATCGGTTTCTTCGCAAATGTCCCGCGCACAGCCGATGTGATTGCGATCCGCGACACCAGCGTTCTGGTGCTGACGCGCACAGCCTACCAGGTCCTGGCGGAGGAAGCCCCGGCGATCGTCGAGGCGGTGCTCGCGGCGCTGGCGCGGCGATTCGCCAAGGAGACCGCGCGCCTCACGCCTGTTCGCGCATCGCCGAAGGCACGAACCGTGGCCCTGATCGACGCCGGCCGCGAACCGGTTCCGGGTGCTTTTGATCGCCGCATGCGTGAAGGGCTCGCCGCGATCGACGCCGAGATCGTCGATCCCGCCCGCCTCAACGCCATGTTTCCCGGCCGCGGCCTGGATGCGCCCGAGGTCACCGACTGGCTTAACAAACTCGAGCACGCCGCACCGCTGGTGGTCTATCTCGGCGGCCGCCAAGCGTCGCCTTGGGCGCGCAAGGCTATCCGCCAGGCCGACCTGGTCGTGTTCGCGTGCCGTGGCGATGCGTCCGCGGGAGCGTTGACGGAGGCCGAAGCCTTCGCCTGCGAGGTTCATCCTCCCTCGGCGCGACGCCTCGTTCGCATTCATGACCGGCGGAGCGGTGCAGTCCGCGGCACCCCCGCCTGGCTCGTTCGCCTGCCTTCCTTCATGCATCATCATGTCGCGCTTGAAGATCAGGTCGATATCGACAGCCTGATCCGCTTTCTGTCCGGTCGCGCGATTGGATTCGTCGCCGCGGGTGGCGGCAGCTTCGGAACGGCGCATGTCGGTATCTACAAGGCGTTTCGTGAACGCGGCGTGATGTTCGACATCTTTGTCGGCACCAGTGTCGGCTCGGCGATGGTGGCCGGCTTTGCGAAAAATCTCGAGGCTGAGCATCTCGAGCGCGGCACGCATGAGATCTTCGTCAGGAGCCGCAGCTTCCGGCGGCCAACCTGGCCGCGCTACGCTCTATTGGATCATAAGGCATTCGATCGCGCGCTTGCCGATCAATACGGCTCCAACTGCCGGATCGAGGACTGCTGGCGGCCGTTCGCGGCGGTCGCAACCAATCTTTCGACCCATAATCTTGAATTGATCCGTTCCGGGCTGCTCTGGCAGGCGGTGCGTGCCTCGAGCGCGATCCCCGGACTATTGCCGCCGTTCTACACGCCGGAGGGCGCGATGCTCGTCGATGGATGCCTGATCGACAATGTTCCGCTTGCTTCGATGCATCAACTGAAGAGCGGCCCCAATCTGGTCGTGCATTTCGGCGAACCCGCGGCCGAGATGTTCGACGTCGATTATGCCGCGCTGCCGGGACGGCTCGAGCTGATCGCGGCGATGCTGATGCCGTTCCGCAAGAAGCTGCTTCCGGCGGCGCCGAGTGCGGTCAACGTGCTGTGGCGAAGTCTCGTGGCGCACCAGCGCTACGATACGCTGCCGACCGCGCCGCTCGATGCGGTGATGCGGCCGCCGCTTCCGATCGAGGTCGATGTGACAGACTTCGACCGCCACACCGAGATCTTTCTTGCGTCGTATCTCTGGGCCCGAGAGACCATCGCTGCGCTGGAGGCGGAGGGCAATTCGGCAATTACCGCGATCCTCGGCACCAGTAATCCGGCAATGAAACGAGCCCGCCAATTCGCCGAGCGGCCGCACAGCGCGCTATCCGGTTGAGCTCGAGGACGGGGCTTGAACCGAAATTTTGCTAGCGTCGAATCTGGCCTATGGCTCGCTCGTGTCCGCGCGATGCTTCGAAAGTAGATGGCGCGTCGGAATAAACTTTGACGCCGTCACGATCAACCAGAAATATAGGGCGGTAACGCCGCACGTCATGGTCCTCGACCATGACCATGTGGCGGTTGTCCAGCATCAGCCAATTGCCGTCGAGCCGTGCGGCGACAACGGCATGGTCTTCTTCCCGGAGGTCGTCCCGCAGGATCACAATGCGAAGGTCATCGGCGGAAATACCTGCCTCCTGCAGAGCAACGAACTTTGCGATCGCGTAATCTTCGCAGTCCCCGGCACCTACGGCGAATGTCGCCAACGGCGGACTCCAGACGTCCTCCGCACCGTGAAGGGCTAAATCGCTCACGGGCTTTAGTTTCAGATTGATTGCGCGGTTGATCTCACCGATTCGCGCGCGGCCCCCCAAGGCTCGGCCGCTGTCGACAATGGCCAGGAATTGAAGCGCCGTCGGCGATTGACAGGACGCGCGGTTTTCGTCGCACATCTTCAGGACCAGCCGTTCATCATCAACTTCGCGTGCGACGTTGAGCCATTTCTCCAGCACCGCGCCCTGGGTTACCGTCGCGGTGGAAAGCCCTGGCTCATCGGATCGATCGGCTCGATCGACCGATCCGGGTGAATTTAACGGTGCAGCCATGAGATGCATCGGCGAAAAGATCAGAGATAATCCCCACGCGAGTAAAGTGGCGCGCAAAGCGCTTGAATTGCCGATTCTCCGCATGCAGCTCTCTGGACATGTTTGCCTCGAACAGCTCCCGAACCAGTTACGAATCCAGTGTGTCCAAGCGCCCTTGATCCAATGCGCTCGATCAAGAAGCCGTGTTCGATTCAGAATGGAGGCTGGCGTGAGTGCGCAGTGGCGAGACGACGGCGCAAGCGAAATAGCGCCGTCAAATAGTCATCTTGTCGGCAGATTGCAGTCAAAACCATCGATCAAATTAACGTCAATGCTGAGTCTCACCAGGGAGAATGAGGGTTGATCTACAAAATGATCGCAGAACGCGGAAACGAGACCGTGAAAAGCGAAAGGACCAGCTCACTGATCACGATTGCAAAAGCGCGCGTGTGGGCTAGCGAAGGTTGGCAAGTCACCATTACCGATGACGAGGGGAAAGTCTTCGCGCCTGCAGAGTTTGAGGATCTGTTGGCCGCTCAATCGGCGCGAGGTTAAGACCTCATCCTGAGAGCCAGACTCAAAAAGCAGCCAATGAAAAAGGGGGCTCGCTAACGAAGCTCGTCATGCCCGGCCTTGTGCCGGGCATCCACGTCTTGCCGGACTCCAACAAGAAAGACGTGGATGGCCGGGACGTCTAGCGCGAAGACGCGCTTCGCGCTTTTGCCCGGCCATGACTAGAAACGGAAAAGGCTTTAGCTGCTCAGATCATCGGGATCGCGGGCGCGCTCGAAACTGGCCATTGTTTCCGCAAGTTCGTCGAGCGCGGAGTTAAGCTCGTCGGGGCGCCCGGCAAATTCCGACTTGAGAACTTCGCGTCGCCCCGCTATCGCCCGCTCGATGGACGATCCGAAGAATGCCGCCGCCGCCACCTCCTTTGCCAGCCGGGTATATTCCGTCCAGATCAAAGAGAGCATCAGCGGCGGTTTCTCGCCTTCCGCCAGCATCTGGCTGCAGCGCTCGCCGGCGCCATCCATGGCCCACCATTGCCGCGCCAGGCCGGTGAGCTTCCTGAAGTTGCTGAGCGTGCCTGAGAATTTGTCTCGATCGGCCCCCGCCAGAACGGCGCAGCGGTTCAGCCAGTTGAATCCGGCGATGATGGCAATCGCCAGATCGCTCATCGTGGAGCCCGTGAACTCAATCACGGTGTCTTCATGTGGCCGCTGGCGGAGATAGGCCTCCAGCACGTCGGGCTGACGCGCAGGCTCGGCCAGCGGTTCGAACTCGCGCCGCGGCACCATGCTCACATAGCGGACTGCTTCCAGCCGCGTATGATCCCAGATCGAGCGGATGTCGCCGTGGGCATCCGAAGGCGTTCTTTTGCAGGCCGGATAGACCAGCCTGCCTTGATCAACGTCATCGAGGTATTGCGGAACGCGCTTGCCCAGTTCCTCAAGAATGGCTTGGGTGCCGAGGTCGGCGCTTTTGTCCGCCGCTGGATCCTTGGAGAGCCGCCAACCGAACCAGTCCATTCGGACCTCGCGGGGTCAACCTGGGTCACGTTCACCCTCCTGTTCCAAATGGAGGGTCCGCAAGACTAGATCGGTCGGGGTGCAGCCCGCAAGCACCCCGACCTCAAGCCGCCCCTTCCGCTATTGCGCGAGCGCCAATATTCCGCCGGCAAAGGAATGCCACCACGAGCTGGCGCTGATCGGCAGGTTCAGCACCTTGACCGCAATCAGCGCCGCGCCACCGAACATGTAAACCGGATGCGGCCGCCCCCGGGTACGCCAATCGAAAACGATTGCGGCCACGAGCAGCAAATAGGCGACCAACGCCGGAAGCAAGGTTACCGCGACGGGTGGCGGTCCAGGGGGCCCGGGCGGTGCCAGAAAGGTGAGAAACCAGCGAGCTACCGCCGCGTCCAGAAGAGAGATCGCAGCAAGCAGCATCAACCGCTTGTGCTGCTCGGGCCGTCTCACGGCTGCGATGGACAAGCTAAACACCACGGCAAAGAACAGGATGCCGCTCAGCGGGACGATCGCAAAGGCAATGCCCTCATCCTTGAGCCCCAGCGCCGCCGCAGTCTTCATCAAGTTGATGCTTACCAGCGCGCCGAAGATGGTCATCGCGGTCGCGAAGGATATTCCGATCATGCCGGTCGAACGGTGGTTCGCGATCCTTCCCGAGGCGGCGAGCCAGGTCTGGAAGCAAAAAAACAAGGTCCAGCAGAAGAATACCAGCCCGTGAATGTGGACGATCGGGTTCGACTTGAATGTTCGTGCCGCCATCGGCAGCCAGTAGGTCGGGGCGAAGCCCAGGAGGGCCACGGCAGTACACGATAGCGCCATATAGAAATAAAAATACTGCGTGCTTGCACGGGCCGCAATTTGCGTCCGGGTCTCAACGAGAGTGGTCATGCGCCTGCCTTTATGAATAAACCGAAATCTGTCGAATAAAACCGAATCGACGCGATCATTACGTAATCGAATCAAAAATTTCAATCGCGATCATTGAAGCGTTGCAGGACGTCGATGAGATTCGTGCCGATCAAGGTCTCGTTCGGCGACGGCTTGGCAGACTATTGCGTTTGCGACGCCTCAAGCCCTACGTGGCGGGACGACGCCCTTGAACGAATCAAAGCCCTTCCACTCCGGTTCGACGGGAGCCACACCCACGCTCGGAACATAAACCGAGGGCGCGGTGAGCGTCATCGAGGGAATATAGCGCGGGCAGTTTGGAAAGATCACGTTCACCTTGACGCGGACCATCAATTGCGCGCCGACGGTCTCGGCGAGCAAGGGATCATCGCGGTCAATCCGGGCGCTGCCGTTGATGCGCAATCGCTTCGGACGATCATGCATCGCAATGAACAAAAGCCCGACATGCGGGTTGACCGCAAGGTTGCCGAGGCTCTTGAACATGCCATTGCCGTCATAATCCGGAAATGCAAGTTCGGACGGCCCGGTGACGCGAACGAAACCCGGCGCGCCGCCCTTGAATGAGCAATCCGGATGTCCCGATGTGTCGGCGGTCGCAATGAAGAAGTAGATGCAGTTTTCGACAAAGCTTTTGTCGTCGTCGCTGAACGCGGCGCGTGACCGTTCTTCCAGGCGATCGGCAAGGCGTCGGCTGCCAAACTCGTCCTGAAATACGCGATTGCCTTGGTGATAAAGCATGCTTGTCATGGCGCGTCTC
>VAZH01000412.1 GCA_005884465.1 Alphaproteobacteria bacterium
TGGGCCTGCATCCACATCGCGACCGGCTCTGCCTCGTGCAGATGTCGAACGGCGACGGCAGCGCCGACGTGGTGCAGATCCCGAAGGATCATGCCGGGGCGCCGAACCTGACGGCCTTGCTGACCAATCCGCAGATCATAAAAATCTTCCATTTCGCGCGGTTCGATCTCGCCGCGCTCTACAATGCGTTCGGTGTGATGCCGCAGCCGGTGTATTGCACCAAGATCGCCTCGCGGCTTTCCCGCACCTATACCGATCGCCATGGCCTGAAGGATCTGGTGCGCGAGGTGCTCAACATCGATCTGTCGAAGCAGCAGCAATCGAGCGATTGGGGCTCGCAAACCCTGAGCGAGGCGCAACTGGCCTATGCGGCGTCGGACGTGCTGCATCTGCATGCTTTGCGCGAACGCCTGGATGCCATGCTCGCGCGCGAGGGCCGCACCGCGCTGGCGCAAGCCTGTTTCGAATTTTTGCCGACGCGGGCCAGGCTCGATCTGCAGGGCTGGGATACCGAAGACATTTTTGCGCATTCTTGAACGACGTCGCTTTGCCGCGGTTGCCGCCCCGTTTCGGTCACACTCGTAACGCGACGTCCGGGGTGAATAATCCGGCAATTCCCGCTAGAATGCCGGTGATCGGGAGCGCATTGGAACAGCAGTGAATTCAATTCAGAATCCAGCCTACCAAGCCGGAATGGAGGCGCGCTTTGCCATCGCTGCGCGCCACAGCCGGATGGTGCGCGCGCTCCGCATCGCGGTCCCGGCGGCTGTGATCCTGGCGATGACGGCCATCATCGCCGTCTCGATCTTCAATCCGTTCCGGCTGTTGCTGCCCAAGCTGCCGCTCGACGTCGGCAACCTGGTGGTCTCCGGCACCAAGATCACGATGGAATCGCCGCATCTGTCCGGCTACACGCCCGATCGCCGGCCATACGAGCTCTGGGCCAGTACCGCGACCCAGGATCTGACTGATCCGGATCATCTCGAACTCAAGGTGTTACGGGCAAAATTCTTGATGGAGGATCGCACGACCGTGACGCTGGACGCGCGCAACGGGTTATTCGATACCAAGGAGCAGTTGCTGGAGTTGCGCAGGGATGTCCTGTTGCAATCCTCGACGGGCTACGAGGCGCGCCTGACGCGGGCATTTGTCGACATGGCCAAGGGCACGGTGACCTCGGATGAACATATCGACGTCAAATTGCTGAACGGGACGCTCACGGCCGACAGGCTCAGGATTACCGAAGCCGGAGAGATAGTGAGGTTCGAAGGCAACGTCGTGATGAATTTGGATAACCTGTCCGCCGGCGAGGCGTCGGACCAGCAAGCTGCGAACGCGCCCGCTGCATCGGCGGAGCCTACCCAGACCCGGCCCAGCTCGGGCAAATCCGCCAACCCAAAATGATTTTCAGGATGTTTTCCCCGTCCAGCATCCGGATCCGTCGGATCGCCTCAAGCGCCTGTGCCGCCGTCTTGGCGCTCGCGATGATCGCGGGCAAGGCCGCTGCGCAAAGCACGATGCAGGGCGTGCCCAATGCGATGCAGGGCTTTTCGCAGAATCGCGACCAGCCGATTCAGATCGAAGCCGCTTCGCTTGAGATGCGCGACAAGAAAAAGGAGGCGACTTTTGCCGGCAATGTGAAGGTGGTGCAGGGCGACACCACCATGACCTCAAAGACGCTGGTGGTGTTCTACGATTCGACGCCAGCGCCCGCGGCGGCGCCGGCTGCCACTTCGAAATCTGCAAAATCGGCGCCGATCCAGTCCGCAACGCCCGGTCCCGGCGGCAGTTCGTCGATACGCCGGCTGGAGGCGAGAGGCGGCGTGGTCGTGACGCAGAAGGATCAGGTCGTGACCGGAGAGACCGCGGTGTTCGAGACCAAGACCAACCTGATCACCATGCTTGGCGGCGTGGTCTTGACCCAGGGCAAGAACGTGCTGCGCGGCGACCGGCTGATGGTGGACATGACGACCGGCGTGTCGAAGGTGGAATCCGGCTCCGGCCGCGTGCAGGGGCTGTTTCAATCATCCGGCCAAGGCGGGCCGATAATACCTGGCGCGCCGTCGCCAGCCGCCCCGTCGGGCTCGGGCACTTCAAATAAACCAAAATAATATCAAGTACTTGTGTGCTGCGCTCGAGCCGCGAGGTTGAAGCTTGCGGCGCAAGCCTGTATCAACGGACACGGCCAGCGGCGCGATCCATCGCTCGAATGGAGGGTGTTTCGCTGGGCAAGGGACATCCGTTCATTCATGTTGCGCGGGCGAATCGAATCGCCGCGGCGGGTCGCAAAATCACCGTGAAAGGCTTAAGCGAAGCAGGGATGGTGGATTTACTCGGCATGTTCCGTCGACGTCCGGCGAAACGCAGCGCGCCAGGATTTGCGCGCACGCGCGCGGATATCACCGCGCTCGGCGATGCCATCGGCGAGATGTTGACCAGCCCGGTGCGCGACGCGCCTCCGATTGCCCGCGATGCGCCGCTGCCGAAACCGCATGCGCCCCGGACAGAAAGAGCGCGCCCTCGTGCCAAGACCAATGGCGGGGGTGTTCCGCAGTTGGCGCCGCGGACGGGCTATCTGGCTGTGCATAGCGTGGAAAAGAGTTTCGGCACCCGCCAGGTCGTGCGCGGCGTCAGCATCTATGTCCGACGCGGCGAGGCCGTGGGTTTGCTGGGTCCGAACGGCGCCGGCAAGACCACGGTATTTTACATGATCACCGGCCTGATCAAGGCGGATCGCGGCGCGATCGAGCTCGATGGCCACGACGTCACCAAGCTGCCGATGTATCAGCGCGCGCGATTGGGCATAGGTTATCTGCCGCAGGAGGCCTCGATCTTTCGCGGTCTCACCGTGGAGCAGAATATCCGCGCCGTGCTGGAGGTCGTCGAACCCTCGAAGAAGAAGCGCGAGGCCGAGCTCAATTCCCTGCTCGAGGAATTCAACATCGCGCGACTGCGCAAAACGCCGTCGATTGCGCTGTCGGGCGGCGAGCGGCGCCGGGTCGAGATCGCCCGCGCCCTTGCTACTCGCCCAAACTACATGCTGCTCGACGAACCGTTCGCCGGCATCGATCCGATCGCGGTCGGGGACATTCAGGATCTGGTCCGCCACCTCACCAATCGCGGGATCGGCGTGCTGATTACCGACCACAATGTCCGGGAAACGTTGGGACTGACCGACCGCGCCTACATCGTCTATGCCGGCGAGATCCTGACGGAGGGCAATCCGGACGAGATCGTCAATAATCCGGATGTCCGGCGTCTTTATCTTGGCGAGGAATTCCGCCTCTAGCGGTTTTTTCTTCTTCGTCAAGCCGTGTACATCGGCTTTGGACTGGTTTAAGCAAGAATCGGACCAACTTTTACGGATCGGTTCTTGCCTCCATGGCGCTGACGCAGAGATTAGAGTTCCGCCAGTCGCAGTCGCTGGTGATGACGCCGCAGCTGATGCAGGCGATCAAGCTGCTGCAGCTGTCCAATCTCGACCTTTCGGCCTTCGTCGAGGAGGAACTGGAGCGAAATCCGCTGCTCGAGCGCGCCAGCGACGGTACAGAGCCGCCGGTTGCGGGTGAACCGGTGCCGGAGCAGGGCGAGTTTTCCGAACACGAGGACGCCGGTTCCGGCTATGGCGACGGCGCTGCCGCCGAGCATTCCGATATGACCAACGGCGCCGGCGACGGTTTCGAGCCCGCGCAAGAGGAATGGTTGAATCGCGACCTCGGCAGCCGCACCGA
>VAZH01000413.1 GCA_005884465.1 Alphaproteobacteria bacterium
ATCGCGGCCCGTTCCCACTCCGCAGCAGGCCTCCAGGGGTGCGGGGGCTGCGGACGTGGCGGCGTTCTAGCCCCAAAGGCCGGAAATGACAAGGAAAGGCGGGGATTTTCTTAGGGCATTTGGGCGGTAATGGCTCCCTCAACCCGTCATTGCCGGGCTTCGACCCGGCAATCCATCTTCTTCGCAAGGCTCTTTTGAAGATTGATGGATGCCCGGGTCAAGCCCGGGCATGACACCCGAGTGCGGTTCGCTAAGTCTCACCCATCCGTCTTCATGCTGCCGCTGTCCGGCGCCGGCGACGAAACGCCGAGCTTGGCTTCCAGCGCACTGATGCGCGCTTTCAGCGCCTCGTTTTCCTCGCGCGCCAGCCGCGCCATTTCCTTGGCCGCCTCGAACTCCTCGCGCTTGACGATGTCGAGGTCGCGCAGGATTTTTTCGGCCTGGTTGCGGACCACGGTATCGATCTCGCGCTTGACGCCTTGGGCAGCGCCCGCCGCGTCGTTCATCAGGCGGCCGATCTCGTCGAAAAACCGATTGCTGGTCTGGGTCATCTCAAAAATCTCCCGGTCGGTTGCGCAGTGGTCGGCAAGTCAGACAATGGCGATCCGGAGCGCGCTGTTCAAGGCCGGAGTTGTCGGCGCAGGAGCCAGTCGGCTTGTCATGTTGCAGTTTCCTTGCAATCGTATCGACGTCCGCGCCAGGCAGGAAACCCGCGAAACCGTAGCGATAAAGAAATACCCCATGATCGACCAGCAGATCGAAATTCCGACCAAGGACGGCCACACCACCACGTTCATCACCCATCCCGAGCGCGGCGGTCCGCACCCCGTCATCGTCTTTTATATGGACGCGCCGGCGATCCGCGAGGAACTGCGCGACATGGCGCGCCGGCTCGGTACCTCGGGCTATTACGTGATGCTGCCGAACCTGTATTACCGCTCGGGCGTGATGGAGCTGGGGCCGCTGCCGGCAGATCCGGAATCGCCCGAGCGCAAGCGCATGTTCCAGCTGATGAACGCGATCAACATCCCGCTGGTGATGGAGGATACCAAAGCCCTGCTCGCCTATGCTGACAAGCAACCGGCTGCCCGCGCCGACATCGTCGGCAGCGTCGGCTACTGCATGAGCGGACGCTATGCGATCAACGCGGCGACGCATTTTCCGAAGCGCGTCAGGGCCGCTGCATCGATCTACGGAACGCATCTGGCGACCGACCAGCCCGACAGCCCGCATCTGGCCGCGCAGAAGGCCAAGGCCGAACTCTATTTCGGTTGCGCCGAGACCGACGTCTACGCGCCAATGGAGATCGTCGAGAAAGTAAAACAGCAAATGAAGGCCGACGGTGCCAATGCCGAGATCGAGATCTATCCCGGCACCCATCACGGTTTTGCGTTTCCGAAGCGGCCGGTCTACGACAAGGCCGCCGCCGAGCGTCACTGGGAACGGCTGCTGGCGCTGTATCGGCGCAACCTTTCGTCATAGAGCCCCCGGCGCAATGCCCTTCCTCACCATCGCCTTTCCGGTGTTCGATCCCATCGCCATTTCGATCGGCCCGATCGCTATCCGCTGGTACGCACTGGCCTATATCGGCGGCATCGTTTTGGGCTGGCTCTACGCCCGCGCGCTGATCAAGAACGAAAGGCTATGGGGCGGGCCGGCGCCGATCACGCCGCCGCAGCTCGACGACTTTATTCTCTGGGTCACGGTCGGCATCATCCTCGGCGGCCGCACCGGCTACGTGCTGTTCTACAATCTGCCGTTTTTCATCCAGCATCCCGCCGAAATTTTCGAATTGTGGAAGGGCGGCATGTCGTTCCATGGCGGCTTTCTGGGCTGCGTAGCCGCGGTGATCCTGTTCTGCCGGAAACATAACCTTCCGATCCTGTCGCTCGGCGACATCACCACCGCGGTCGGCCCGATCGGGCTGTTTCTCGGACGGCTGGCCAATTTCATCAACAGCGAATTGTGGGGCCGGCCGGCGGACTCAAGCGTGCCGTGGGCCATGGTATTCCCCAATGGCGGCCCCCTGCCGCGCCATCCCAGCCAGCTCTACGAGGCGGCGCTCGAGGGAATCCTGCTGTTTACGATCCTGGCGGTGATGATCCGCCTCGGCGCCTTGAAGCGGCCCGGCCTGATCCTCGGCAGCTTCATCGCGATTTACGGTTTTGCGCGCATCATCGGCGAGTTCTTCCGGGAACCCGACCCGCAGCTCGGATTTTTGTGGGGCGGCCTGACCATGGGTATGTTGCTGTCGGTGCCGATGATCATTGCAGGAGCGATCATTATTGTGGTGGCATGGCGGCGCAAACCGCTGAAATAAGTACCGAACCCATTTCAAGGCAGGCCGTGACCGATTATTCGCCGCTCCAGGCCGAGCTCAAGAAGCTGATCAAGTCGTCCGGGCCGATGCCGGTCTGGCGCTACATGGAGCTGTGCCTGACCCATCCCAGGCACGGCTATTATGTTGCGCGCGATCCGCTGGGACGCGAGGGCGATTTCACCACTGCGCCCGAAGTCAGCCAGATGTTCGGCGAATTGCTGGGCCTGTGGGCGGCATCGGTATGGAAGGCGATCGGTTCGCCCACGGTGCTGCGGCTGATCGAGCTCGGGCCCGGTCGCGGCACCATGATGGCGGATGCGCTGCGCGCGCTGCGGGTGTTGCCGCCGCTCTATCAATCGCTCAGCGTCCATCTGGTCGAGATCAATCCGGTGCTGCGCGACAAGCAGAGATCGACGCTGTCGGGCGTGCGCAACATTGCCTGGCACGAGCGCCTCGATGACGTGCCCGGCGGACCCTCGGTCATTCTAGCCAACGAGTATTTCGACGTGCTGCCGATCCATCAGGTGGTGAAGCGCGAGACCGGCTGGCATGAGCGCATAGTCGAAATCGACGGCAATGGCCAGCTGGTGTTCGGCACCGCCGCTGAACCGACGCCGCGCTTTGAAGCGCTGCTGCCGCCGCTGGTGCGCGCAGCGCCGGTCGGCGCCGTGTTCGAATGGCGGCCCGATGCCGAGATCATGAGGATCGCGACCAGAGTTCGCGATCAGGGGGGCGCGGCGCTGATCATCGACTATGGTCACCTCCGCAGCGACGTCGGCGATACCTTTCAGGCGATCGCCCGCCACAGCTTCGCCGATCCGTTGAAAAATCCGGGTGAAGCCGACATCACCGCCCATGTCGATTTCCAGGCGCTAACGCGTGCCGCAGAAGATCTCGGGGCGCGCGTGCACGGCCCGGTGCCGCAGGGCGATTTTCTCAAGCGGCTCGGCATCGAAACCCGCGCGGTGACGCTGATGGCAAAGACCACGCCCGAGATTTCCGAGGACATTTCGGGCGCGCTGAAACGGTTGACCGGCGGCGGCCGCGGCGGCATGGGCTCGATGTTCAAGGTGCTCGCGGTCTCGGAGCCCAAACTCACCTCGCTGGCGGGATTTGGCGACGAGCAGCAGGACGCCAGGGCGGAGCCTTCATGAGACTGGGATCACCACTGCTCGCCGCCATTCCCGGCCTCCGTCACGCGTTCTTTACGCGCGAGGGCGG
>VAZH01000414.1 GCA_005884465.1 Alphaproteobacteria bacterium
TGCTTTACTTTCGTCGTGCGGGGGATATCCGCGCTCGCTACACACGCGAAACAGGGGAAGAGCCGATGAGTGCCATTCGTTCTGAAAGAGTCGAATCGACCGAGGTCGAAGACCCGAATATCGCCGCGGTCTCGGAAGTCGAGGCCGGCATCCGCGACTTCGTCCGCAACGACGTCGCCTATCTGCGCCGCCCGGCGCATGGTGCCGCTGCCGACACGCCGCTGGAGCCGAACACCGAGGCCACCGTCAACAACGTCAACTCGCTGATCCAGCGCGTCGCCGGAACGTCGCTTTCGGAGATCGAAAACCTGATTTCCGAACTCGAAAGCGTGCGCGATCTGTTGCACGCCGAAGGTCAACGCGTTCAGCGCGAGATTTCCGGCTATGCCCAGCTCAGCCAGGCCGCGATGAAATCCACCCGCATGATCGCCGACAATGTGGCGCAGTGGAAACGCACCGCCGACGGGCTTCGCAACAGCTGATCGGCTTCGCAATGCCTCATCAAAAAACCGCCGCCTCCCCTGACCGGAGGGCGGCGGTTCTGATTCGATCACAGCTTTGCGAATTCGAGGATTATGGTTAGCGAAGCCTGACCTATCGGCTGGCGATCGAGGTTGTCTCGAGCGAATAGGCGCCGTCGGCATAGCCCTTTACCACCATTCCGGTGGCCAGCATCACCGCGACCGTCACGGTTGCGAAGATAAAGCCGACAAATCTCAGGCCGTTGCGGTCCGCCATGGTCATTTCCTCACCTCTGTACCTGTGTCGATCATGACAGGCACTAGGTTCAAAATGCGTTAGCGAGAAAATTGTTCCGGGGGACGGCGTAAGCAGCTTCCTCAAGACGATTCGCTTTTTTCGTCATGGCCGGGCTTCGTCCCGGCCATCCACGTCTTTCTTGCCAAGCCGCAGCAAAGACGTGGATGCCCGGCACAAGGCCGGGCATGACGAATTCCGCCTTCAGCCACCAGCACTCCTCCGCGGCACGAAGGCGGTCGCCAGCAGCGAGAACACCAGTTCGCCGCGCTGGTTGGTGCCGGTGTTGCGGGCCTGCAGGATGCCCCATTCGGGGCGCTTCTCCGATGCGCGCTTTAATTCGACCTCGCTGGCGAAGCTGATGGTATCGCCCGCCAGCACCGGCTTGATCCAGCGCAGTTCACGAAAGCCGGGCGACGGTCCCCAGATCGCGATCTTCTCGCCGCGCGCGAGTGCCTCCCGCGCCGCGCGCTGGCCGTCGGCCACCAACAGCTTCATGCACACCGATCCGACATGCCAGCCCGACGCCGCCAGCCCGCCGAACAGCGACTTGCGCCCCTCCTCTTCGTCGAGATGAAAGCGCTGCGGATCGAATTGCGCGGCGAATTTCTTGATTGCGTCGGCGGTGAAGGTGAACGACCCCAGTTCGCGCCGCTGCCCGACCTCGATGTCCTCGAAGAAGCGCATCAGCCCGCCTGCTCCGCCGCGGCGCCGGCGCGCCGCGCCACGATGATCGGCGAGACCATTTCGCACAAGGCCTGCCCCACCGCGTTGCGCACCATGCTCTTGAACGTCACGATGCCGGTCTCCGGACGGCTGCGCGAAACCCGGGCTTCCATCACCTCGACATCGAGCGTGATGTCGTCTCCCGGCCGCAGCGGCGCCAGCCACCGCACCTCGTTGACGCCGGGCGAGCCCAGCGAGGCGGTGCGGCCGATATAGCCGTCGCACATCATCCGCATCATCAGCGAGCAAAGATGCCAGCCGGAAGCCGAGAGGCCCTTCAGCATCGACCGCGACGCCGCCGCTTCGTCGAGATGCATCGGCTGCGGATCGAACTCGGCGGCAAATGCAAGGATTTCCTCGCGCGTCACGCGGCGCGGTCCGAACGTCCCGAAATGGCCGGGCGGAAAATCTTCGAAGGTCAGCATCATGATGGGGATTGCCGCAAGGGAGGCCCGATTGTGGCCGTTATTTATGGCAATCTCAACCCGCCGACTCGCATAGCTCGAGTTCTAGCGGCGAGTACCGGCGCTCGTCCCCGACTTGCCCGGGACGACATTCGGAGCTAGGTGCTGTGCGCGGCCAGGTTGAGATGCCACTCGCATCGACGTGCCGGGGGAGAACGAGCGATGTTTGAATTTCGGGATCTGTTTCAGTGGGACCGCTTCATCACGCCCACCATCATCAAGACGTTCTACTGGCTGGTGATCGCGCTGATCTGCCTGTTCGGCATCTCCGGCATTTTTTCAGGCCTGGCCGCGATGGCGATCAGCCCGTTCGGCGGATTCATCTTGCTGTTGTCCTCGATCGCCAGCGTGGTGGTCGGAATCATTTTTTCGCGCATTGCCGCGGAATTCGTCCTGATCGTGTTTCGCATCAACGAGCACCTCGGCGCCATCCGCGACCAGGGGGCGGGGCATTAGACCAAAGCCGTTTCGTTATGCGTTGAATCGTCATGGCCGGGCTCGTCCCGGCCATCCACGTCTTGCTTCTTGCAAATCCCAAAGGAAGACGTGGATGCCCGGCACAATGGCATGTGCTCGGGCCGGCGAAGCCGGACCCGAGTGCCGGGCATGACGACGATATATCGACCCGCTCTGCTCTAGGTATTAAACCTGAAATGCATGACGTCGCCGTCGGCGACGACATACTCCTTGCCTTCCAGCCGCAACTTGCCGGCATCGCGGGCGCCGGCTTCGCCGCCAAGTGCGACGTAATCGGCGTAGGCGATGGTTTCGGCGCGGATAAATCCCTTTTCGAAATCGGTATGGATCACGCCGGCCGCGGCGGGCGCCTTGGTGCCGCGGTGGATGGTCCAGGCCCGCGCCTCCTTCGGCCCGACGGTGAAATAGGTGATGAGGTCCAGTAGCTGATAGCCGGCGCGGATCAGGCGGTCGAGCCCGGCCTCCTCGAGGCCCAGGGTGTCGAGAAACTCCGCGCGTTCCTCGCGCGACAGTGTCGCGATCTCCGATTCGATTTTGGCCGAGATAGTCACGGCGACCGCGCCTTCCTCTTTGGCGCGTTCCGCAACGATCCTGGAAAACTCATTGTCCCTCGCGGCGGAGGCTTCCTCGACATTGCAGACGTAAAGTACCGGCTTGGAGGTCAACAGCCCGAGCATGTCGAAGGCGCGCTCTTCCTCGGGCTTGCGCTCCAAAAGACGCGCCGGCATGCCCTCGCGCAGCAGCACCAGCGCGCGGTTGACGAGGTCGAGGTGCTCCCTGGCGTCCTTGTCGTTGCCCTTTGCCTTTTTGGTCAGATTATCGACGCGTTTCTCCAGGCTATCGAGATCGGCGCGCATCAGCTCGGTCTCGATGGTCTCGATATCCGCCAAGGGCGCGATCTTGCCTTCGACGTGGGTGATATCGGAATCCTCAAAGCAGCGCACCACATGCGCGATCGCATCGACCTCGCGGATGGTGGCGAGAAACTGGTTGCCGAGGCCCTCGCCCTTCGAGGCGCCGCGCACCAGGCCGGCGATATCGACAAAGGTCAGTCGCGTCGGGATGATCTGCGCCGATTTGCCGATTTCCGCGAGCTTGTCGAGCCGCGGATCGGGCACCGCGACCTCGCCGACATTCGGCTCGATGGTGCAGAACGGATAATTCGCCGCCTGCGCCGCCGCTGTCTCCGTCAGCGCGTTGAACAGCGTCGACTTGCCGACATTGGGCAATCCGACGATACCGCATTTGAAACCCATGATGCTTTCCGGTCCTTCGCGCGATATCGCGGCGAGTGAGTTTACTGGGGCGTCATACGCGGGCTTGACCCGCTTATCCATCTTCTTTGAAAGATGGATCGCCGGATCAAGTCCGCGATGACGAGGCGGGCTTTAATTTCCGCCGTCGTCGTCGTTGTCGAAAAATCCCTTGGCCTGCATCGCCAG
>VAZH01000415.1 GCA_005884465.1 Alphaproteobacteria bacterium
GATCCGGATGCCGCCGAAGTACAGCAGCTCAAGTCGGCCGCGATGCCCTCGCTGTTTCAGTTGCGCGAAGATCAAAAAGAAGAAGCGCGCACGCTCGCCCGCATGATCGGCCTGGAAAATGTGGCGGCGCAGATTTGAGCGAAGCCGAAATTGATCCTCTGGCCCGGACATTGTCGGGGCCGTTCGTCATCGAGCAGCATTCCACTCGCTGGCGCTCAGCACGAGTGTCGCATCTATGCCTGGGCGGTTCTTTTGGACGATGGGAATCCGGAATTCGAGCCTGCCGCCGGTTAGCTTTCCATCTAGCGAGGTGGTGGCGCGATTGGGCGTACGGCTATCAAAGCCATACCGCAGTTGCCATGAATCATTGTCGGTCTTCGGTGGAACCGCTTCCAGATTGAGTTTGTCGCGGAAGATGTACCCGCCTGGGTAATGGTTGTTCAGCCAAAACGTCCCATCGACTTCGTAATCCGGCACCAGCACGCCGAGATCGATACTGAACCCCAGTGACGCTCGCCGCGGGTTCACCTTTGCGTTGTCATCGAGGTGGACGCTGAACAGCGTTGGATTATCGCGATTGGGAGTGTCAATTCCCGCAGTGGCTTTCTCGGGAAACAGCTCGCCATATTTTCGAAAGAGCGCAGAATTTTCGTGTGCGAGGCGACGGCTTAAGTCCCAATGCGCACCGCGAACCCGCGCCACGACTTCGAATTGATAGGAGGCGCGTACCTGCTGTCCGGCCTTTCGCGCCTGCTCCACATCGGCGGGCAATGTGATATCGCGCACCTCCAGACTCCCATCGATCCGAATATTGCCGAACAGGAACCTCCTCAGGTTTTGATAGCCCTCTTCGGAATTGACGATTCCATAATATCCGGAGTGGCTGCGATAGACGAAGGCGCGCGGAGCAAGCTTTGACGTTCCTTTTCCTTCGTCACCATCGAACACTGTCGCGTTGTCGGTGCGGACCAGCCCATCGCTGAACGGACCGACGAGCCGGGCCGACCAGCCGGCGGCGACGGTGTAATCCTTGGGATTGGTGCCGGTCAGGCAGAAAAACCGATCCACATCGAACTTGCCGTTTAGTGTGTTGACCTTTTCGGTTCCGGCAGGAAGCCCAAGATAGCTGCACATGCGCGCGCGGTTGAAATTGTCGGCGCTTTGCGCGGTGAAGAAAGCAGGCACGTTGCCGATGATTTCCATCTCGATGCCGTTGTGCGGCGTCGCGTAGGTAAAAACCTTGTCGACACATTTCCTGGCGATCGGATCGCCGATTGCGTCATTCTGCAGAAAACAGCGGATCACCAGCCCGCCCATCGAATGGCCAACCAGATAGACCTTGAAACGCGCTTTCTCGGCGTCATCATCGGCACATATCCGATCGCGCAGCTTGATGATGAGATTGCTCAGCCCGCGACCAAAATCCTCCATCGTCACCTGCTTTCCGGCGCCAAACACCGAAGAAACCTGATCATAATAGCGGTAGATGGTGATCGACCGGGGTTCGATCGTACCGGGCGGGACTTTGTCGATTTCAGTAATGTTCAAACCAGCTGAATAGACGTCGCCATACTCGAAGTCCTTCATCAGCCGCACCAGCGGTGATTCGAAATAATATCGCTCGGTATCGCCGGTCCATAAGGTCCGGATGCGCGTCGATCCAAGATTGAAGCCCATGTACGGATCGGACACCGTATCTTCGATGTCGCTGTCGGTTCCCGCGTAGCCACGTACATAGATTATTGGATAATAAGGATGCTCGAAACGAGCGCCCGCCATCTGGATTTTCCCCTGTTGCCTGTTGATCGTTCAACGGCGCCGGATTGGCAATAATCCCCGCGCCTTTCATTAAATTTTCGATGTACAAATTTCAAAAGGTCCACTGCCGCACCGCCTCAGTCGCATTAGCGGCGCGTTTCGCGCAATCGAACCTAACTCATGATTCCGCTGCAAACAACCTCGGATTGCAACTCTGAAATGCCGATGGTTCCCGTTTGTCATGGAAATTTACAATACTTGGCTCGCAATCCTCGCAGTCGCCTGCGCTGCGACCCTCGGGCGTTGGTTGCGGAATGGGCTCGAGGCCGCCCTGTGCAGCCTCCGGCTCAGGCGCAGACGGAAGCCGGCAATTCCGGATCAACTCGCGCGCAGCCGGCAGTCGCGCAACTCGCAGCAGCCGTCCAGCCACCGGTTTCGGATACGCAAGCTGCTGCTCCGCCAGCATACCCCGCGGCGCGCGAGCAAACCGCCGCTCCCGAAAACGCTCTTGCCGTGGCGCGGGCCGCGGAGGCGAAGCGGGCGGCGGAAAAGCGCAGGGCCGAGCGTCGCCAGCTATGGGCCGAGAAGCGCCGGCAGAGACAACAACAAGAACTAAGAGCGGTCGAGCGAAAAGTCAGGGAAGACACCGAGCCGCGACAATTCGCGGCAGAGCCGGTGAGAATGCAAACGCCTCAGTTTCGTCTGTTCGGTTCGGAATGAAGGTTGTCTCGAGCTTGGCCGCTTACACGAGCTCATCAGTCCAAACTTTAAAGCTGACCAGGATGTTTGGGCCGAAGGTTTGGGTGATCGGAACGTCTGCGGCATCGCGGCCTTGGGCGATCAGGACGCGGCCGATCCGCGGAATGTTGTTGCGCGCATCGAAGGTGTACCAGCGGCCACCGATATAGGCTTCGAACCAGCCGGCAAAATCCCCCGCGGCGTAGGGCGGCGGCATGCCGATGTCGCCGAGATAGCCGGTGCAATATCGCGCCGGAATGTTCATGCAGCGGCAGAACGCGATGGCAAGGTGCGCGTAGTCGCGGCAGACGCCCTTGCCCTCGTTGAAGACTTCCCACGCCGTCATGGTCGGGCGTGCGTGTTCGTAACCGAAGGCGATGTGGCTGTGAACGAAGTCGCAAATTGCCTGGACCCGCGCCCATCCCGGCGTTGTCTTCTCAAACAGCTCCCATGCGACGTTGGAAAGCCGGTCGGTCTCGCAGTAGCGGCTGCCGAGCAGATAGACGATCGCCTCCGCCGGTAGATCCTGCACCGCGTGTTGCGAAGCGGAGGCAACGATCACATCAGGCAGACCGCTATCCCGCACCGTCCCATCGGCCGCGAGGCGCATGCGGCCGGCAGGCGCGACGAGCCGGCTGCACCAGTTGCCGAAGCCATCCCGATAGGGCGTGATGGGCACGGAAGGGCTGGTGGTCAGGTGATCGGGCACGATGATGTCGGACGCCCGCGTAAAATGCGTGCCAACCACCGCGATCAAGGGTGTCGGCTGCGGAAAGTCGTAAATCATCTCAAAGCCCACACGAATCTTCATGCGCAACACCTGATCCCAATCGCTCGCGCTATTTGAAAAGGGCACGGCGGCGTCACCGGACCGACTCACCGGCACGGCTTTCGAGCGGCAGTTGAAGTTAAGCTTGGACGTCTGGCTGCAGTGCCGGTCAGGTCACGCGACCCGGTCTGCCAATCTCTGGAACTTGTTCCGGCGAACTGCGGAGATGGTTACGAAAGCGGCCGAATACAAGGCAAGGCGAGGGTTATTCGACCTGACGCCGCCGATCCCGTGAGAATGCGATAGCTAATCAGGCTAAAAGGGCGCACGGTAGACGCATGCACAACAATTGCGTCGGCGCAGAGCTGTCTGCGAAAGACGGGCGGGCATGACCATACGCTCGCGGCGGGAAACCATCACCTTCAAGCACCCTTTCCGGATCAAGGGCGTCGATCGGCTGCTGTCTGCTGGTGCTTATGAGGTCATCACGGATGATGAGATGATCGAAGGGTTGTCGTTCGCGGTGTT
>VAZH01000381.1:0-1838 GCA_005884465.1 Alphaproteobacteria bacterium
CCTGGCGGCGGATGGCGTCGACCCGGCCGGCGCCCGGCACCGGATCGCCGGCATAGACTTCGTAGATACCGCGCCGTCCTTCGATCAAGGCGACGCCGTTGGAAACACCACGCAGCACCCATCCTTCCACCGTCGGCAGCCTCGCCAGCTCGACCTTGGGGGCATCGGCCGGCGTTGGCGCCGGCGCAATCGAGCCTGTGGCGTCCTTCGCCGCAACCGGCGCCGCAGCCGAGGGCACCGGTGCAGCCGGCGCGGCAACAGCCGGCGCGACCGCCGCCGCGGCGCGGAGTTTTTCGACAGCTTCGCTGAGCTTGGCGAGCTTGGCGGCCGGCTCAGCCTGCGCCCTCTCGAGCCTCTCGAGGCGGTCGCTGGTCCTGTTGAACTGGCTCATGCCGGTCTTGGAGGTATGTTCCACGCCAAGCTTGAGGTTCAGGATGTCGGCGTCAATCCGCGCAACAGTGGCTTCGAACGTGCGATTGCCGGCACTCGCCGCATCAGCACCAACAAGACGTCCGAGGCCCGCGGTCGCCAGCGCGCCACCGAGTGCGCCCGTCACCGTTGCCAGCGCCACCACGGCCGCAAGTGCTGCCAGCCGGCGCTTGCCGAACATCCCGGCGCTCTGATCGGTCTCCGGTTCCGCGCTAGCGTCGTCGTCGCGGTCCCACCTGCGATCGACGGATGACATGATCATGACCTTGCCGGGTGCGCGCGGCGCATCCGCTTTGGGAGCATGCGCTTTGGGAGCATCAGCCTTGGGCGCGTCGATCGCCGGAGTTTCGGCGCCTGCCGCCTGCTCGGGCACGAGCCCGGGAGAATCGATGCTGGGCGATTCCTCGATCGAGACCTGGACAGATTCGGGCGCCAAGGCCGCTACCGGCTCGCTCTGGGCATCCGAGGAAGGGGGAACGGCCGTCCCGGCACTGAGGGAAGCGGGTTGATCGCTGATCTGTTCGACCTTTTGTTCGCTCACGTTCAAAATCTCCGGTAAGGGTTGACCATTTGGTAACCTTCAATTGCTTGCGAAATCGTTACCGGCCGCGCGCTTAAGGAAGTCTTAAGGAAGTAATCCTGTCAGGTTGGCCCGCGAACCCAACCGGCGCAGCCAACGGCCCCCGAACCTGGCCCGTGCTGCTCTGCGGCAACGCGCTGATAGTCCAGATGCATCGTTTGCGCCGTCGCATTTCCCGACTAACATGGCCGGACGTACCAGCCAGAAGGCAGGGCACTCCATGGCGATCGAAAAATGCATCAACGAATTTGATGTGGATGACGTTATTTTCGAGGAAGGTTCGACCGGGCGCGAGCTGTTCGTTGTGCTCGAAGGCAAGGTCGACATCGCCAAGATCAACGGCACCAGCAAGACCGTGATCGTGACGCTCGGCAAGGGCGAATTCTTCGGCGAGATGGCCGTGATCGACGGCTCGTCCCGGTCGGCAACCGCGATCGCCGCCGCGCCGCACACCCGCGTGATGCGGATTAATCATGCCCGGTTCGTCTATCTGGTCAGCCAGCAGCCGGCGTTTGCCCTGATGATCATGGATGCGCTCAGCAAACGCTTGAGGGCATCCAATGCCGTGACTTTCAGAGCGGCCAATCAATGAGCGACCGCAAGCCGAGCCCGTTTCCGATCATCCTCAATAATGACGTCTGTTCGCTGATTCAGGCGACCGAGGACGTCTACCAGATCCGTTTCAAGAACCGCGCCGCCAATGCCTATCTGGTGCGCGGAAGCCAGCGGACCATCATGATCGACGTCGGGCTGTCCTCCAACTATCCGGCCTTGCTGGAATGCCTCCATCATGTCGACTGCCCGCCGGAAAAAGTCGACATGTTGATTC
>VAZH01000381.1:1873-2442 GCA_005884465.1 Alphaproteobacteria bacterium
GGCGGCCGCACCATCACCGCCGCGCATCGCCTCGCCGCCAACAAGATCATGCTGCGCGACGACTTCTCGATGCTGCGCAAGATGTTCAACGAGCCGCCGGTGCCGATCAATATCGATATCTGGCTGGAAGAGGGAAACCTGATCGACCTCGGCAACTTCCGCCTCAACGTGATGCATACGCCGGGCCATACCTCGGCGTGCATAAGCCTGTTCGATCAGGACCAGGGGCTATTGTTCGCCGCGGATACGCTGATGCCCGGCGGCGTGATGGGCGGCGTGTTCGGCTCCGGCAGCATCGCCGACTATATTCAGTCGCTGGAGCGGCTAAAGGGTCTGAATTCGAAGCTTCTGTTGTCGGGGCATGGCCGCTTGTCCGACACGCCGCAGGACGATGTCAGGATCGCGATTCAAAGGTCGCATGGCCTGCTGTCGGATACCGCGCAACTGTTCGACGCGCTCGATGCGCGGTCGAATTTCGAGCCGATCATGCAGTCGGTGCGCGACCTCAACAAGCTCGACGACGGCTGAGCGGTGCGTCTTGTTAGGTCTAAGCTAGTCCACCGTCATTA
>VAZH01000381.1:2464-6440 GCA_005884465.1 Alphaproteobacteria bacterium
CTCTGGGTCGACGCGAATGAAATGAGCGGCGGGGTGGAGTGAGACTGTCACCCCGTCTCGCATCTGACGATGCTCGCCGACCCACCCCCTTCAGGGAAGGGTGAGAGGCTAAATCACCACCGGCGTATCCGGCAGTTCGTTGTTGCCGCCGTGTTTCGGAAAATGCCTCGCCAGCTGGCGCGAGACCGCCTGGATCCCCTTGATGGCGCCGCCTGCAAAATTTCCCGCTCTGAAATTGCTCTCCATCTCGGCGCAGATTTTTTCCCAGCCCGCGGCGCCGACCTTGGCGTCGATGCCGCGATCGGCGACGATCTCGACATTGCGGTCGGCCAGCAGCAGGTAGATCAGCACGCCGTTGTTGTGAGCGGTGTCCCAGATCCGCAGTTGCGAGAAGATATCCAACGCGCGCTCCCGCGCGGACTGATCCCGAAACAGCGGCGCGCCGTCCAGTGCGCCTTCCACGACAAAACGGACCTGGGCGGAATGCGTGGCCTCACCCGCCCTGATCGCCTGCTCGATCGCACTCAACACCTGAGGCGGAAAAATCCGCCGCACCCGCCAGCGGTACTCAAGAAGATGCCTGCCGATGCGCCTGATATTCATGCCTACCAGCTCCCCGACGCGCCGCCGCCGCCAAAACTGCCACCGCCGCCGCTGAACCCGCCGCTGTCGCTCGAACTGCTGCTCGAGCCTCCACCGCCGGAATAGGAGCCGCCGTAACCGCCACCCGACCAGCCGCCTCCCCTGCCGCGGCGCCCCGGCGCCGCTGATGTGATGCTGTCGCTGAACATCACGAAGACCGACGCGATCACGCCCGCGAGTACTGCCGCCAGCAGGGAGCCGAACAAGTACCAGCCGACCAGGGTCACCAGTCCGCCGGTCGCGGCCGATCCGATCAGCCGGCCCATCGTGCTCCGCATCAGGCCGCCGAGCAGCAGCACCGGGATGATGAGAAACGGGTTGAACGGGTCGATGCTGAATGACCCCGGACTTTGCCAGTGCGGCGGTTCCGGTGCCGGCAGTTGCTCACCGTCGATCACCCGAATCATCCGGTTGACGCCTGCGGTGATGCCTCCGGCGAAATCGCCGGCCTTGAATTTTGGTGCGATGTCTTCGTCGATAATGCGCTTTGTAGTGGCGTCGGTGAGGCTGCCCTCCAGGCCGTATCCGACTTCGATACGCAGATGACGGTCGTTCTTGGCAACGACAAGCAGCGCGCCGTCGTCGATCTTCTTGCGCCCGATCTTCCAGGCTTCCGCAACGCGGATCGAATATTGCTCGATGGTTTCAGGCGCAGTCGTCGGCACGATCAGCACCGCGACCTGGCTGCCTTTCCTTGCTTCCAGGTTTTTAAGGGTTTGCGTCAGCGAAGCGATGTCGCCGCTCGAGAGCGTGCCGGTCTGATCGACTACCCGCCCCGAGAGCGGCGGCACCGCGACATCGGCTGCGCCCTTAACAGGCCAGCACATCACCAGCGCAAGAATGCAGGCTCTTGCAGCGTTCATCGCGGCCAATCCAGCTCTGATTCCGAAGTTCGCAAGCATTCGCGGCAATCTCTCATGCGAACTTCGGAATCAGAGCACGGGTTGCCAAACTACTTTGCGGGTGCGGCTGGCGTTGGATTGAAATCCACCTTCGGCGCGGTCGAGATTTCCTTTTCGTTTTCGACCGTGAAGTTCGGCTTCTCCTTATATCCGAACGCCATCGCCGTCAGGTTGGTCGGGAATGAGCGGACCGTCACGTTGTAGTCCTGCACCGCCTTGATGTAGCGGTTGCGCGCCACCGTGATACGGTTTTCAGTGCCTTCAAGCTGCGCCACCAGGTCGCGAAACAACGCGTCGGATTTGAGCTGCGGATAGTTTTCAGTCACCACCAGGAGCCTTGACAGCGCGTTGGTCAGTTCGCCCTGCGCCGCCTGGAATTTCGCGAACGCTCCAGGATCGTTGAGAACCTCCGGCGTCGCCTGGATGCTGCCGACCTTGGCCCGGGCGTTGGTGACGCCCAGCAGCACATCCTTTTCCTGCTGCGCAAAACCCTTCACCGAATTGACGAGGTTGGGCACCAGATCGGCGCGGCGCTGGTACTGGTTGACGACTTCGGACCAGCTCGACTTGACCTGCTCGTCACTGCTCTGGATCGCGTTGTAGCCGCAATTGGTCAGGCTCAAGGTCGCCAGCGCCGCCAGCGCGGTCCATAATCTGCGCATCGAATTCTCCCGTTAATTTTTGCCGCAAGGTATCAGAATGATGTCGAGGACCGTAAGAACTTTACGTCGTCATTCCGGGGCGCGCGCCAGCGCGAACCCGGAATCTTGCGCCAATAACCTCGAGATTCCGGGTCCTGACGGCGCATCCCGGAATGACGGAGCCATTTTGCCGCTGATGGCTCTTGCCTATCATTTGCTGAAATAGTCAACATGGTCAAAACGCGAGGAAACAACAGCCCATGACCGCATACGAGACCATCGTCGTGGAGCGGCCGGGGCCGCGCATCGCACGGATCGTGATGAACCGGCCCGAGGCGCGGAACGCGCAAAACCTGCAGATGACCTACGACCTCAACGCCGCCTTTGACAGCGCGGTGCAGGACGACGCGGTCAAGGTCATCATCCTCGCCGGCAGCGGCCCGCATTTCTCGGCCGGCCACGATCTGCGGCCCACCGGCAAGAACGCGGCCGGTGTTGACTTTCCACCGATTGGAAATTGGGGCGGGTTCGCCGAGCCCAATGCCCATGGCCGTTTTGCGCGCGAGCAGGAAATTTACCTGCAGATTACCCGGCGCTGGCGCAATCTGGCAAAACCGACCATCGCCGAAGTCCATGGCAAATGCATCGCCGGCGGATTGATGCTGGCCTGGGCCTGCGACCTGATCGTCGCCAGCAGCGATGCGGAATTCTGCGACCCCGTGGTCACCATGGGGGTCTGCGGCGTCGAATGGTTCGTTCATCCCTGGGAATTGGGGGCGCGCAAGGCCAAGGAATTTTTGTTCACCGCTGACGTCTGGAGCGCCGCGGAGGCGCATCGGCTCGGCATGGTCAATCACGTAGTCCCAAAACCGGAGCTCTCGTCGTTCGTGCTGGCGCTGGCGCAAAAGATTGCCGCAAAGCCTTCTTTCGCGCTGAAGCTGACAAAAGAGGCCGTCAACCGGTCGGTCGACGTCATGGGCCAGCCCGCGGCGATCGATCAGGCATTCGCGCTGCATCAGCTATGTCACGCGCATAATCTGCAGGAATTCGGAATGGTGGTCGATCCCGCGGGCCTTCACCCGTCGGTCCGGAAGCCGGCCCAGGTAAAATAATCGAGCGAAAACTGAAATGGACCTCACCTTAAGCGACGAGCAGCGGCTGCTGCGCGAGAGCGTCGATCGCTTCATTGCCGAGACCTATGACGCCGACCATCGCCGCCGCGTCGCGAGCGATCCGCTCGGCTTCAGTCCCGATATCTGGAAACAATTCGCCGATCTCGGCTGGCTGGCATTGCCGATCGCGGAAGTCTATGGCGGCCTCGGCGCCGGCGCCATCGAGACCGGCATTGTGATGGAAGCCTTCGGCCGCGGCCTGGTCACTGAGCCCTATCTTTCGACCGTCGTGATCGGCGCCAGCCTGATATCGGAATGCGGAAGCGAGGCGCAGAAGCAGGCCATTCTTCCCAAAGTCGCCGACGGCTCGTTATATCTGGCGTTCGCGCATTCGGAGCGCGCGGCCCGCTTCGATCTCGCGCGTGTCAAAACCTCAGCCAAGCGAACACCCGACGGCTGGCGTCTCGACGGCCACAAGACCACGGTTGTCGATGGCAATGCGGCGGCTCAAATCATCGTGTCGGCGCGTGTCGCCAACGATGACGGCGAGCCGGGTGCGCTGTGTATCTTCCTGGTGCCGTCGGGCACCGCCGGGCTTGGCTTGCGCGACTATCCGCGGCTCGGCGGCGGCCGCGCCTGCAACCTCGATCTCTCCGGCGTTCACCTCCCTGCCGATGCG
>VAZH01000382.1 GCA_005884465.1 Alphaproteobacteria bacterium
CTTCAACACGAACTTCAAGAGGTCGGCAAAGGACTGGAACAGGCCCCACGGGCCGACCACGTTGGGTCCGCGGCGGATCTGCACCGCTGCCCAGATCTTGCGGTCGGCCAGCAGGATGTAGGCGATCGCAATCAAAAGCACGACGAGCAAGAGCACGCTCTGCGCGACCATGACGATCAGCGGCCAAAGGTAGCCGGTCCAGAATGCGCTTGCGAAGAATTCAGCCATCAGGTCACGCTCACTCCGCTGCCGTCAGCATTTTGCCGGAGGCCAGGCGGGAACATTCCGCCATCACCGCAGACGCCCGCGCGATCGGGTTGGTCAGGTAGAAATCCTCGACGGAGGTCTTGAATGGCGCTTTCTCCAGGTTGCCGCCTTTGCCTGCGAGTGTCTTGATATCATCGGCGTTGCCGGTTTCGATCCGGTCGACACGCATGAGGTGTGGCGCGGTCCTGAACAGCGCCTGGCGCAATGCGAAAAGCGAATCGTAAGGCAGCTTCTTGCCCAGAACGTCCGACAGCGCACGGATAATCGCCCAGTCCTCACGCGCCTCACCCGGCGGGAACGCCGCGCGGTTGGCCATCTGCACCCGGCCTTCGGTGTTGACGTAAATGCCGGATTTTTCGGTATAGGCCGCACCCGGCAGGATGACGTCGGCGCGATGCGCGCCGCGGTCGCCGTGGGTGCCAATATAGACGACGAACGTGCCGTCCGGCACCTTGATTTCATCGGCGCCGAGCAAGAACAAGACGTCAAGGGTGCCGAACGTCGTCATCTGCGCCGCGCTCAGGCCGCCCGCGCCGCCCGCAAAGCCGATATCAAGCGCGCCGACGCGCGAAGCCGTATCGTGCAGAACAGCGAAACCGTTCCAGTCCGGCTTGGCCGCGCCGAAATCCACCGCGAGCTTTGCCGCAAGCGCAACAACGGCCGCGCCGTCATGTCGCGCAGTCGCACCGGTCCCGACCAGCACGATTGGATGCTTCGCACCCTTTAGCGCATCGGCAAAGGAATGCTTGCCGGCGGCGAGTTCGCTGAGCGAATCGGTGCCCGCGCCGAGATAGTCATAAGGGTAGGTGAGATCGGCCCTGGCGCCGATCAGACCGATCTTGAGTTGGCCGCTGCGCCAGCGCTTGCGGATGCGCGCGTTGAGAACGGCGGCCTCCCGGCGCGGGTTCGAGCCCACGATCAAGAGCGCGTCGGCCTGCTCGATGCCGGCAATGGTCGGATTGAAAATGTAGGAGGCGCGACCGGCTTTGGGGTCGAAGGCATCGCCGCCCTGGACCGCGAGGTTAACGGAGCCGTACTTCCCCAGCAACTCCTTGAGCGCGAACATCTCCTCCACCGCGGCGAGATCACCCGCGATGGCGCCGATCCGCTTGCCGTCGCTGCGGGCTATTTTCGCCGCAATCGCATCGAACGCCTCGAACCATGACGCCGGGTAGAGCTGGCCGTTTTCCCTGATGTAGGGACGATCGAGCCGCTGCGCGCGCAGGCCGTCGACGACGTGGCGGGTCTTGTCGGAAATCCACTCCTCGTTCACCGCCTCGTTGACGCGCGGCAGAATCCGCATCACCTCGCGGCCGCGGGTATCGACCCGAATCGCCGAGCCGACGCCGTCCATCACGTCGATCGACTGCGTCTTGCCGAGCTCCCAGGGCCGCGCCGCGAAAGCGTAGGGTTTTGAGGTCAGCGCGCCGACCGGGCAGATATCGACGAGGTTGCCCTGCAGTTCCGAGCTCAGCGCCGACTCCAGATAGGTGGTGATCTCCATGTCCTCGCCGCGGCCAGTCGCGCCCAGTTCGGGCACGCCGCAGACTTCGGCAGCGAAGCGGACGCAGCGCGTGCACTGGATGCAGCGGTTCATCGAGGTCTTGACCAGCGCGCCCAGATATTTGTCCTCGACCGCGCGCTTGTTTTCGGCGAAGCGGCTAGAGTCAACGCCATAGCCCATCGCCTGATCCTGCAGGTCGCACTCGCCACCCTGATCGCAAATCGGGCAATCCAGGGGGTGGTTGATCAGCAAAAACTCCATCACGCCTTCACGCGCCTTCTTTACCATTGGCGAGCGCGTCGAGATTACCGGCGGCTCGCCCTTGGGACCGGGACGGCAATCGCGCACGCCCCAGGCGCAGCTCGCGACCGGCTTCGGGCCGCCCTTGATCTCGACCAGACACATCCGGCAATTGCCGGCGATCGATAGCCGTTCGTGGTAGCAAAAGCGCGGAATTTCAGCGCCTGCGGCCTCGCACGCCTGCAGCAGCGTAAATTCCGGGGGAACATCGATTTCTTTGCCATCGATGACGAGTTTCGTCATTACCCTACTCCGCCGCGACCATATGTGCGGGATCGAGAATGCCGACATCGTCGACATCGGCCTTGCGCGAATATTCGTCGATGCGTTCCTCGATCTCGTGACGGAAATGCGCGATCAGGCCCTGGATCGGCCATGCCGCGGCATCGCCGAGCGCGCAGATGGTGTGACCCTCGATCTGCTTTGTCACTGCCAGCAGCATGTCGATCTCGCGCTTGTGGGCGCGGCCCTCGGCCATCCGAGTCAGCACCCGCCACATCCACCCCGTTCCTTCGCGGCATGGCGTGCATTGGCCGCAACTCTCGTGCTTGTAGAAATAGGAAATCCGCGCGATCGCCCGGATCAGATCGGTCGATTTGTCCATCACGATAACCGCGGCGGTGCCGAGGCCGGAGCGCAGTTTTCCCAAGCTGTCGAAATCCATCGGGCAGTCGATGATCTGTTCCGCCGGCACCATCCGCACCGACGAGCCGCCGGGGATCACCGCCTTTAGATTATCCCAGCCGCCGCGGATGCCGCCGCAATGGCGCTCAATCAACTCGCGGAATGGGATTCCCATGGCCTCTTCGACGTTGCAGGGGCGGTCGACATGGCCGGAGATGCAGAACAGCTTGGTACCGACATTGTTGGGCCGGCCGATGGCGGCGAACCACGCCGCGCCGCGGCGGAGAATGTCCGGCGCGACCGCGATCGATTCGACATTGTTGACTGTCGTCGGGCAGCCGTAGAGACCGACATTGGCGGGAAACGGCGGCTTTAGCCGCGGCATGCCCTTCTTGCCTTCGAGACTTTCCAGGAGCGCCGTCTCCTCCCCGCAGATATAGGCGCCCGCGCCATGCGTTACGTAAAGGTCGAACGGCCAACCGTTGACATTGTCCTTGCCGATCAGCCTGGCTTCATAGGCCTGATCGACCGCGGCCTGCAGATGCTCGCGCTCCCGGATGAATTCGCCGCGCACGTAGATGTAGCAGACGTGAGCGCCCATCGCGAAGCTTGCGAGCAAGCAGCCCTCGACTAAAAGATGCGGGTCGTGCCGCATGATCTCGCGGTCCTTGCAGGTGCCGGGTTCGGACTCGTCGGCATTGACCACCAGATAGCTCGGACGGCCGTCGGTCGATTCCTTGGGCATGAACGACCATTTCAGACCGGTCGGAAAACCCGCGCCGCCGCGGCCGCGCAGGCCCGAGGCTTTCATTTCGGCGATGATCCAGTCGCGGCCCTTGTCGACGATGGCCTTGGTGCCGTCCCAGGCGCCGCGGCGGCGCGCGGCTTCGAGACCCCAGTCCTGGAAGCCATAGAGATTGCGGAAGATGCGGTCCTTGTCGTCGAGCATGAAGTGAAGCTTCCCTCGGGGTCAGCGATTGGACTGCATGTAGGCAAGCCCGGCGGCGCAGGCGCCGAAGGTCAGGGCCCACAGCAGGCTTGAATCAAGCGAGGCACTCAGCCCGTAGCGCTGCAGCAGGAAAATGAATGCACTGGCCGCCACGGCTTGCAGAGCGATAGAGCGCCAGATCTTCATTGTTCCGACACTCCCCAGTCCGGCCCCCTGCGATGTGCGGGCACGCGTCATGTGAATTCTTTCAACGTGGTCGGTCCACCCAATGGAGCTGAGAATTGACGGCCGTTCTGCGGTCCTGGCTTCGAAGGGTTGCCGGAGGCAAAGCCCCTGGTCAGATCCTCGTAGGTATCCTTCCAGATCAGCACCATCGGCGCATTCACGCAGGCGCCAAGGCACTCGACTTCTTCCCAGCTGAAATTCCCGTCCTTGGATAGATGAAAGGGTTCGTGGTGGATCCGGCTTTGGCACACCTTGATGATATCATCGGCGCCGCGCAGCCGGCACGGCGTGGTGCCGCAGACCTGAATGTGGGCCTTCTTGCCGACCGGCTGCAATTGAAACATCGTGTAGAAGGTCGCGATTTCCAGCATGCGAATGTAGGGCATGCCAAGCAAATCGGCGACGGCACGGATTGCGGCTTCCGAGACCCATCCTGCATGCTCTTCCTGGACGCGCCACAGGATCGGTATCGCCGCCGACGCCTGGCGGCCAGGCGGATATTTCGCGATCTGCGCTTTCGCCCAGGCGAGGGTTTCCGGCGCGAACGTGAAGCTCGCGGGCTGTAGTTCCTTCGGTGCGAGGCGGCGGACGGACATGGTGGTTCAGTCTCTCATTGCATGCGGCGCGCGGCCGGTGGTCCGGTCAAACTCGATGGGCGGCAGTGCGATCACCGGTCGACCTCGCCGAACACGATATCGAGCGAGCCGAGAATGGCCGACACGTCAGCCAGCAAATGGTCTTTGCAGATGAAATCCATCGCCTGCAGATGCGCAAAGCCGGGCGCGCGGATTTTGCATTTGTAGGGCTTGTTGGTGCCGTCTGAGACCAGATACACGCCGAACTCGCCTTTTGGCGCCTCGACCGCGGCGTAGGCTTCGCCTTTCGGCACACGGAAACCCTCGGTGTAGAGCTTGAAGTGATGGATCAGCGCTTCCATCGAGCGCTTCATCTCGCCCCGGCGCGGCG
The DNA here is from genome assembly GCA_005884465.1 of Alphaproteobacteria bacterium. Classification (GTDB taxonomy): domain Bacteria; phylum Pseudomonadota; class Alphaproteobacteria; order Rhizobiales; family Xanthobacteraceae; genus Bradyrhizobium. The sequence continues at coordinate 4,836 of VAZH01000382.1, forward strand.
GGAAAATCTTGTTATCCTCGACGGCAACCAGTCCCTGCCCCTCCGGCGCGCGCAGCTTTTCAATGCACTGTTTCATGATGCGCACGGACTGGCGCATTT
>VAZH01000383.1 GCA_005884465.1 Alphaproteobacteria bacterium
GCAGGAACAGCCGGGTGTATTCGCTCATCGAGCCGGAGATATCGAGCAGCGCCACGATCGGGGCCGGCTTGTCGATCCGCCCCAGCCGATGGATATCGATGATGTCGCCGCCGGTGCGCAAGGATCCGCGCAGGGTGCGGCGCATATCGAGCCGCAAGCCCCGCGCATCAGGCTGATGGCGGCGGGTGCGCAACTCGGCCTGCGGCAATTTCATCTCCGCGATCGCCCGGGTCGCTTGCGCGATTTCGGCGGCGCTCATCTGCGCGAAATCCTTTTTCTGAAGCACTTCCTGGTCCGACACCGATAGCCTGAGCTCCTGCTCCTGGGCCTGCGGCGTCTCGGTCATGTGGGGGTGCGACAGCGCCTCCTGGACGCGGCGCGAAGCCGGCGGCGGCTTTTTCCTGGCATGCTCCGGCAGCGGCACCGAATCCAGCATGTGCTTCCAGTCCTCGGCGGCGCGGAAGAACAGATCGAACGCGTGGGCGAAAATCAGCGCATGCTCGTGACGCTTGACGAAGATCGATTCCAGCGTGGTGAAGACGTCGGCGCGGTTGCCGATATCGATGACCCGGAGCGCCTTCAGTGCGTCGATCACAGCACCAGGGCCGACCGGAATCCCGGCGGCGCGCAGCGCGCGGGCAAAGCCGATGACGTTATCGGCGATAAGGCCGGTGGCGGGCGTGGTCATGCGCGATTCTATCCGATCGTCATTCCGGGGCGCGCCACTTGGCGCGAGCCCGGAATCCATACTCCCGATCGTGGTTATGGATTCCGGGTTCGTGCGGAGCCTGTCATCGGGCCGCGCGTTGCGCGGACCCGTTGGCACGCCCCGGAATGACGTGCGTTTGTTAATTCTCGCTCGTCGCCTCTTTCAAAACCTTCTGCAGCGTGTCGCCCTGCATCCGCGCGATGTCGTCCTGATATTTCAACAGTGCGCCGAGCGTGTCGCCCACGACCTGCGGCGTCAGCGAGCGCGCGTCAAGTTCGGTCAGCGCAGTGGCCCAGTCGATGGTTTCGGCAACGCCCGGCGATTTATAGAAATCCTGCTCGCGCAGCGCCTGGACGAAGCCGACCACCTGCTGCGACAATTTTGCGGAGATCCCAGGCACGCGCGATTTGACGATCGCCAACTCGCGCTCGGCGCTCGGATAGTCCACCCAGTGATAGAGACAGCGCCGCTTCAGCGCGTCGTGAATCTCGCGGGTGCGGTTCGAGGTGATGACGACGATCGGCGGCTGCGGCGCCCTGACGGTGCCGAGTTCGGGGATCGTCACCTGGAAGTCAGAGAGAATTTCCAAAAGATAAGCCTCGAATGCCTCGTCGGCGCGGTCGAGTTCGTCGATCAGCAACACCGGCGCGCCCGCCACATCCGGCTCCAGCGCCTGCAGCAACGGCCGCTTGATCAGATAGCGCTCGGCGAAAATGTCTGATGACAACTGGTCGCGATCTGTATCGCCGGCCGCTTCGGCGAGCCGGATCGCAATCATCTGCGCCGCGCTGTTCCACTCGTAGACCGCGGAGGCAACGTCCAGGCCTTCATAGCACTGCAGCCGGATCAGCTTTCGTTTGAGCGCCGCCGACAGCACTTTTGCGATTTCGGTCTTGCCGACGCCGGCCTCGCCCTCCAGAAACAGCGGCCGGCCCATGCGCAGCGACAAATACGTCACCGTCGCCAGCGAACGCTCCGCGAGATAGCCGCGCGAGGTTAGCGTTTCGAGCATCGCATCGACAGAACTGGGCAGCGCCGATGCATTCATGGCAAGACCAATCTTGATACAGCGAAAAGCGGCAATGTCACGCTTTGGCGTTCGCGGCTTCCATGGCGCGCCGCGTCAGCACCGCGATCAGATGCGCGCGATATTCGGCGCTGCCGTGCAGGTCGCTGTTCAGCCCCTCGGCGGGCACGGTCAGACCATCGAGCACCTTGTGCGAGAAGCGCTTCTTCAAGGCCTCTTCGAACGCGGTGACGCGGAACACGCCTTCGGAGCCGGCGCCGGTCACGGCGACGCGTACGTCCGACGGACGCTTGGCGACGAACACCCCGACCAGCGCGTAGCGCGAGGCCTGGTTGCGGAACTTGACGTAGGCGGCCTTCTTCGGCACCGGGAACATCACCCTGGTGATGATCTCGTCATTCTCAAGTGCCGTCGTGAACAGCCCCTGGAAGAATTCTTCCGGCTTCAGGCGGCGCTTGTTGGTGACGATGGTGGCGCCGAGCGCAAGGCAGGCCGCGGGATAATCGGCGGTCGGATCATTGTTGGCGAGCGAGCCGCCGATGGTGCCCTTGTGGCGCACCGCGGGATCGCCGATCATGCCGGCGAGTTCGGCCAGCGCCGGGATCGTCTCGCCGACGATGGCGGACGCTGCGACATCGGCATGTTTTGCGGTGGCGCCGATCACCAGCGATCGGCCCTTCATCTCGATCGAGTCGAGGCCCTCGATATGGGAGAGATCGACCAGATGCGGCGGGTTGGCGAGCCGCTGCTTCATCACCGGCAACAAGGTATGGCCGCCGGCGATGACCTTGGCGTCTTCGTTCTTGACCAGGAGATTGGCGGCCTGCCGCACGGTCGCCGGACGATGATATTTGAATTCGTACATGCGTATTCCTAACCGCGGTGCGGTGAATCAACTATGCGAGATCGGAGTTCGCCATCGCCTTGGCGCCCGCCGCGATCGATTGAACGATGTTCTGATAACCGGTGCAGCGGCAGAGATTGCCTTCGAGCTCTTCGCGAATGGTGTGCTCGCTGAGATCGTGGCCCTTGCGGTGGACGATATCAACCGCGGTCATGATCATGCCGGGCGTGCAGAAGCCGCATTGCAGGCCGTGATGCTCGCGGAACGCCTCCTGCATCGGATGCAGCGGCGCGCCGTCGGGGGCAAGGCCCTCGATGGTCTTGACCTCGTGCCCGTCAGCCATGACCGCGAGCGTGGTGCAGGATTTGACCGCCTTGCCGTCGAGATGCACGACGCAGGCGCCGCATTGCGAGGTGTCGCAGCCGACATGGGTGCCGGTCAGCCGCAGATTCTCGCGCAGAAACTGCACCAGCAATGTGCGGGGATCGACATTGGCGTTGATGGGATTGCCGTTCACGATCAGGGAAATCTTGGCCATTCAGCACTCTCTTCATCTGCGCTGCTGCGTTGCACAGCCACACAGTCATTAAAATCGTTGCAAAGCCATAATATGGGCCATCCCGGCAATGAGCAACCTCACCTGGGCATGGCCCGTTATGACTTGTTGGGACTTGGGTAACGACCAGCCTTTTTGGGATCAGCCTTGCACCGCCTTGGCGAAATTGGCGAAAAATTCATCGGCCAGTTTCTTGGCCGCACCATTGATCAAGCGCTGCCCGAGCTGCGCCAGCTTGCCGCCGATCTGCGCCTCGACATCGTAAGTCAGCAAAGTGCCGTCGTCCTTTTCGGCCAGCGCCACGGTCGCACCACCCTTGGCGAAGCCCGCGACACCGCCCTCGCCTTCGCCGGATATCTTGTAGCCATTCGGCGGGTCGAGATCGCTCAGCGTGACCCGGCCCTTGAAGCGGGCCGACACCGGCCCGACCTTCATCTTGGCGACGGCACGAAAACCGCTGTCTTCGGTCTTCTCCAGCTCCTCGCATCCGGGGATGCAGGCCTTCAGCACTTCCGGATCGTTCAACTTGGTCCACACGACCTCACGCGGCGCCGCAAGCTGGACTTCGCCGTTCATTGTCATGGCCATGGTCGCCTCCGGGGTCGCTTCGCCTCGTTCCCCCAAGTAAAGCACGCAAGCCCTAAAAGGAAGGGGGACATCGGTCGACGAGCAATGCATATTCGCAGGCGCAGCGGACTTGTCGGCGGTTCGGGATCAGGGCTTTGGGATTGGCAGAGGCGAAAGAGAATGGTTAGGTCGCGTGCATCATGAGCACTGCTCTCTCCCCGTTGCTCGCTCCCATGCTGTCGAGCGCCGCCATGCGCGCGGTCTGCGATGATGAAGCCTATCTCCAGCACATGCTGGATTTTGAAGCAGCGCTCGCGCGAGCGGAGGCGGCGACCGGCGTCATCCCCGCAAACGCAGCGGGCCCGATCACGAAAGCCTGCAAGGCAAGCTCGTTCGATCTCGCTGATCTGGCCGAGGCCGCGGCGCGCTCCGGCAATCTCGCGATCCCCCTGGTCAAGGCGCTCACCGCCAATGTCGCCAAGACCGACGCCGATGCCGCGCGCTATGTGCATTGGGGCGCCACCAGCCAGGACGTGATCGATACCGCCGGCATGCTGACCTTGCGCGCCGCCATCGATGCGCTGCTGCCTGATCTCGATCGCGCCATCGCGGGCTTTGCCAAGCTGGCGCACCAGCATCGCAACACCGCCGTCGTCGCGCGCACCTGGCTGCAACATGCGCTGCCGATGCCGTTCGGCTTAAAGCTCGCGGAATATGCCGCCGCATTGCATCGCTCGCGCACGCGGTTGCAACGACTGCGCAACGAGGGACTGGCGCTGCAGTTCGGGGGCGCCGCGGGCACCTTGGCAGCTCTCGGCGACAAGGGAATGCTGGTCGCAGAGAAACTGGCGCAGGAATTAAAACTGCCGCTGCCGGACGCGCCATGGCACACCCATCGCGACCGCATTGCCGAGGCTTACCGGAACGTGCGGCAAGATCGCCCGCGACGTTTCGCTGATGATGCAGACCGATGTCGCGGAAGCGTTCGAGCCGTCGGGCGAAGGCCGCGGCGGCTCTTCCACCATGCCGCACAAGCGCAACCCCGTCGCTGCCGCGACGGCGCTCGCTGCGGCGACCATGGCGCCGAACCTGGCGGCGACAATTTTTGCGGCCCAGGTGCAGGACCACGAGCGCAGCGCCGGACCATGGCAGGCGGAGTGGCCGACCTTGCCGAATCTGCTGCTGGTCACGTCAGGCGCGCTCGCAGCGATCGTTGACATTGCCGAAGGGCTGCAAGTCGATGTTGCGCGCATGCGCGCCAATCTCGAGGCGACGGGCGGGCTGATCATGGCGGAAGCAGTGGCGATGGCGCTCGCCGAGAAGATCGGCAAGAGCGAGGCCCATCATCTGGTGGAGGCCGCAAGCAAAAAAGCCGTCACCGAGAAAAAAGGCCTGCGTGATATGCTCACAAAGGACCCGAAGGTCACCGCCCATTTGAGCGCGGACAAACTGGCAAAACTGTTCGAGCCGATGGCCTATCAGGGCGCCTCGCAAGCCCTGATCGACCGCCTGCTCACTTCGCTCGAGAAAAAGTAAAGTTGATGGAAACTGACGGAAAAACATCATTGCCGGGCTTGACCCGGCAATCCATCCTCTTCGGTAAATTCTTTTCAAGATGGATGCGCGGGTCAAGCCCGCGGATGACGAGGAACATAGAATGCCGATGATCGATGCCGACGGTTGCCTGCTCAACGTGTCCGTCGACGGCCGTGACGGCGGGCCGACCCTGATGCTGTCGAATTCGCTTGGCTGCACCTTGCAGATGTGGGAGCCGCAGATGAAGGCGCTCACCCAGCTTTTTCGGGTGATCCGCTATGACCGGCGCGGCCATGGCAAGTCCAGCGTGCCGGCCGGCCCCTATTCCATGGAGCGATTCGGCCGCGACGTGCTGGCGATCCTCGACGACCTCAACATCGAGAAGGTGCACTGGTGCGGACTGTCGATGGGCGGCATGGTCGGACAGTGGCTCGGCGCCAACGCACCGGAGCGGTTCGGCAAGATCATTCTTTCCAACACCGCCTGCTACTATCCCGATCCGACCAACTGGCACAACCGCATCAAGGCGGTGAAGGAAGGCGGCATGGCCGCGGTCGCCGACACCGTGATCGCCGCCTGGCTGACGGCGGATTTCAGGGAGCGCGAACCGCAGGTCACCGCGAACATGAAGGCGATGCTGCTGGCCTCACCGGTGCAGGGCTATATCGCCTGCTGCGAAGCGCTGAGCACGCTCGACCAGCGCGAGCTGCTGCCGAAGATCAAGAGCCCAACGCTGGTGATTGCCGGGCGCCACGATATCTCGACGCCGGTGTCGGCCGGTGAATTCATCCGCAGCAAGATTCCAGGCGCCAGCATGACGCTGCTGGATGCCGCGCATATTTCCAGTGTCGAGCAGTCGCACGCCTTTACCGACGCGGTGGTCGGCTTTTTGACGCAACGCTAACTGCCGTCATTTCGAGGAGCGAAGCGACGAAGCAATCCACTCTTTCTTTGCGGCGCGATGGATTGCTTCGCTCCGCTCGTAATGACGGAAGGAAACAGCATGGACGACAACAAACGCCGCGACGACGGCATGACGCAGCGCCGCAAGGTGCTCGGCAATGCATGGGTCGATAAATCGATCGCCAACCGGAATTCGTTCAACACGGATTTCCAGGATCTGATCACGCGCTACGCGTGGGGCGATATCTGGACCCGGCCGCATTTCGACCACCGCACCCGCCGCGTACTCGTGATCGGCACCATGATCGCGCTCGGACAATGGGATGAATTCCGCCTGCACGTGCGCGCGGCGCTCGCTGAAGGCGGCTTTTCGCCCGACGACATCAAGGAAATCATCTTGCAGCAGGCGATCTATTGCGGCGTGCCCGCCGCCAACCACGCCGTGAAGGAAGCTTCAGCGATTGTCCAGGAACTGGGGATGCTGAAGGGATAGATGGCCGGCTTCGACCACCTTCGTTGCCGGACGCTCGACCAGCAGCACGATCGCGGTGCCAAGCAGCAGCAGGAGTTCGGTCGCATGCAGCCGCATCGCGGCGGTCTCGCCGACCTGCGAGGCCATCACCATACTGGCAAAGCTGATCAGGCTGCCGATGCCGAGCGCCATGCCGAGCGCCTCGTCGCAGCCGCCACTCTTGCGGATCGACGGCCGCGAAATGAAAACGAGGAAGATCGCGAAAAACGCCACGACGGTCATCCGGCCCAGGGCCAGCAGCCAGGCGAAACGAACCATCGCCATCCCGTTCATGTGAAGGTGATCGCTGATGAACAGCGCGACCGAAATGCTCGGCCGCTCGTAGAGCGCATGGATCGGCGACACCATGATCTGGAACGCGATGATGGTCCAGGTCGGAATGAAATAGGCCGCCAGCAGCGCGCCGTTGAATGAGCTGATCCGCCAGTTTGACATGTCGCTTCCCGCTGTTTCCGCTTCGCCCCAAGCTGAGGGCGGCGGTTTGGGAAGGACGTAACTCCCTTAAAGATGGCGCGGCAATTTAAACCCTTTGTTTACCTTAACTGGCGGCCTGATCGCCTTGCGCGAGCTTCACAAAAGAAAAGTCCCGCCTTTCCGCCTTCGGCGGCCGAGCGCGCTCATGAGCCCGGCGGAGCCTTGGCGGAGACGGGATCCGGCCATCCATCTTCTTCGAAGAATGATGGACCCCCGGGTCAAGGCCAGGGGGACGAGCAGAGGAGGAGCACGCCGCAAAAGAAAAGTCCCGCCTTTCGGCGGGACCTTCCTTTGCTCTCACTTGGGTCCCGAACTAGCGATCCTGATCGGGATTCTGGCTCTGGCCCGGATCCTGCTGCTGCTGGCCGGGCTTTTGCCCGCCACCCTGCTGCTGCTGACCGGGCTTC
>VAZH01000409.1 GCA_005884465.1 Alphaproteobacteria bacterium
TAAACTATGCAAGTTAACTGTAGCGCAGGTCCAAGATGCAGATGCGCCCCGGCGACGATGATCTGCTGCTGATCATCGATGTGCAAAACGATTTCTGCCCCGGCGGCGCGCTCGCGGTTGCCGACGGCGATGCGGTGGTCCCCGTCATCAATCGCCTGGCCGAACGTTTTGCTCACATCGCGCTGACCCAGGATTGGCATCCCTCAGGCCACAGCTCCTTTGCCACATCCCATCCGGGCGCGGCGCCGTTTGAAACCATCCGCATGCCCTATGGCCAGCAAACGCTGTGGCCCGATCATTGCGTGCAGGGCACGCCGGGCGCGGCCTTTCATCCGCAACTGGCGACGGAGCGGGCGGAGCTCGTGATCCGGAAGGGGTTTCGCCCGGAAATCGATTCCTACTCCGCGTTTTATGAAAACGATCGGCGCACTCCCACGGGCCTGGCCGGCTATCTGCGCGAGCGCGGCTTGCAGCGCATCTTCCTCGCGGGCCTTGCGACCGATTTTTGCGTTCACTACTCCGCAGTGGACGCGCGCCGGCTCGGCTTCGAGGCCGTGGTTGTCGAGGCGGGGTGCAGGGCGATCGATCTGGCCGGATCGCTCGATGCCGCCTGGACCGCGATGGCTGCAGCCGGCGTGCAGCGTGTCAAGGATGTTGCGGCAATCTGACCGTTACCCGGCCTGCGCCGTCCTGTTCGGCATTCCGTCAACCGCCACGCGGTCCGCCGGACGTTGCTGCCCCTTGCAAGGGTAAAATAGCGTCACCATCTGACAGGCCCAGGAATTCGCCATGTTGGATCTTACCCACAGCACCACAGATGAGCACGCGTCATTGCAAGCGGCCAAACAGGCCGCCGCCGGCGATGATGCCTTGCTTGACGCCTATTCCAATGCCGTGATCAGCGTGACCGAACGCGTCGGGCCCGCGGTGGTCCGCGTCGAAACCGGGCCGAAGGTTCGGAATGCGCACGAACGCGGCGGTCTCGGCTCCGGGATCGTGATCTCTCCTGACGGGCTTGTGCTGACCAATAGCCACGTGGTCGGTTCGTCCAGACAGATCAGGCTGCGGGACATCGAGGGCATTGTCACCGATGCACGCGTGCTCGGCGTCGACGCCGACACCGATCTGGCGCTGCTGCGCGCCGACGGCGTGCGGGATTTGCGCTACGCCTCGCTCGGCAATTCCAAAAGCCTGCGCCGCGGCCAGCTGGTGGTCGCGATCGGCAATCCGCTCGGCTTTGAGTCGACCGTTACCGCCGGCGTGGTGTCGGCGCTCGGCCGCTCGATCCGCTCGGTGAGCGGCCGGACCATCGAAGACGTCATCCAGACCGATGCCGCGCTCAATCCCGGCAACTCCGGCGGACCGCTGGTGTCCTCCAGCGCCGAGGTGATCGGCATCAACACCGCGATCATCAGCGGCGCGCAGGGCATCTGCTTTGCGGTCGCCAGCAATACCGCGCAATTCGTGTTGTCCGAAATCATCCGCCACGGCTACGTCCGGCGCGCCTATATCGGCGTGTCCGGCCAGACCGCGCCAATCCCGAGAAGGCATGCGGTTCTCGCCGGCGTCGAAAACAAGATGGGCGCGCTGGTGGCGCAAATCGAACCGGACGGGCCGGCGGCGCGGGCCGGGCTATTGCCCGGCGATGTCGTGATCAAGCTGGACGGCGTTGACGTAAACGGCGTCGACGATCTGATCCGTGCGCTTGATCGCGACCGCATCGATCGCACCCTCGAGATGGATGTGCTGCGCATGGGCCGGTTACGGGCCATCGACATTCATCCAATCGAACGCAAAGCGTCGGCTCGGCAGGGGCCAGCCCCGTAGAGCTGGGACGCGCGGCATGCGCGGGCACAATCGCGAAATACTTCGCATCAGGATGCCTTCCTGATCTTGAAGCTCGCGACATATTCGTCGGGTTTTGTGGGGTCGAAGGGCTTTCCCATCACCGAGAACGACTTGTACGACGTCGCCGGTGGCGTCAGGCCCATGTCTTTCATGACCTTGCCGGTGTCGGTCGCAAGGTAAACCCGCTCCGCCACCGACTTGTAGTCCACTTCACCCGAGATCTGGCCCCAGCGCTTCACTTGCGTGAGCCCGGCGAATTCATAGGATCAGGCACCGTCGGCAACGGCTGTGGGCTTGAACTCGGCTGGTTTCTCGAACACGGCGATACGATCGAGCTTGACGTCGAAAAAATCGGGGTCTTGAAGAACAAGGTCGAGCGCCAGGACGCGTGAGCTTCGAAAGCGCCGATCAAATACAACAGAAATCTCCAAGGAAACGCCCATGGCCAGACGACTGATCGACATCTCGGTGCCGCTGCAAAACGACGTGCCCGCCGATCCGCCAGGAGGCCACCCCACGATCCAGTACATCGACCACCAGCAGAGCCTGCCGCGCATGCTGCAGTTCTTCGAAGGGTTGAAGGCGGAGGATTTGCCGGACGGGCAGGGCTGGGCGGTCGAGCAAGTGCAGCTCTCCACCCACAACGGCACCCATCTCGATGCGCCCTGGCACTTTCACCCCACCATGAACCGCGGCGAGCGCTCATGGACCATCGACGAAGTGCCGCTGGAATGGTGCCTGCAGCCGGGCGTTAAATTCGATTTTCGGCACCTGCCGGATGGCTATGTGGCGACGGCAAAAGATGTCGAAAACGAGCTCAAGCGCATCGGCCATACGCTTGCGCCGCTCGAGATCGTCGTCGTCAATACCAGCGCCGGGGCCAAATATGGCCAGCAGGATTACGTCAATTCCGGCTGCGGCATGGGCTACGAGGCGACGATGTATCTGCTCGAGCGGGGCGTGCGGCTGACCGGAATCGATGGCTGGAGCTGGGACGCGCCGTTTGTCTACACCGCGAAGAAATACGCCGAGACCAGGGACGCCAGTCTGATCTGGGAAGGTCACAAGGCCGGACGCCACATCGGCTATTGCCACATCGAGAAGCTGCACAACCTTGAGCAATTGCCGTCGACCGGTTTCACCGTCTCCTGTTTCCCGGTCAAGATCGAACGCGCGTCCGCCGGCTGGACCCGGGCGGTGGCTATCCTCGACGCGTGAAACTGCGGCGACATCAGTTGCTGACAAAGCGTGCGATTCAAAAGCCGGCCGCGGCATGCGACCGGCTCTTCGTATTCAGCTTGTCGTTCAGCGACCAGCGGGTGCCGACTCCGCGCCGTTTTGGTAGCGGGACAAATCGGGCTGCGCGTAGGGGGCGGGCCAATAGGCATTGGAGTTACGGAAGTCTCCGGTGACCGGCGCCGG
>VAZH01000428.1 GCA_005884465.1 Alphaproteobacteria bacterium
AACCCGACCAGGATTGCAAGTCCGCCGACCAGTTGGATCGTTGCGATCACATAGCCGAACCATGTCGGTGGCGCCATGCCGCCGGCAACGATGTCAAAGAAACGTTTGAGCGCGGGTTGATTGAAGTTGACCCAGGCCTTGACATCGGCAAATGCCAGATAGCCGTAAACAATGAACACGGCCGATAACAGAATGCGACTGATCAAATTCAACGCGTCAGACATTGTGGTCCTCCCTTGCCCGGCTTGAGAAGGTCTTCGGCTCCCCATTAGCGCCCATGATGGATTCCCGCCGGTGCCTTGGCAATTCCGGTGCGGCAGTCGGCCGTATATTCGGTCCTATCAAGAAGAAAAGAGACCTCCGGTAGGAGGTCGATAGAGAGATCGTGCCGACGGCGCTGCCGCCGATAAGCAGGATTTCGGCGCGTCACGCTAGCAGCTGTGCATTAGGCTACACAGACTTCGCGAGTAGAAGGAAGGCGGCTGTCGCCCTCTTTGTTGCTATGCGGGAATCTCTCCATGGCGCAAATGCGGAGTGCCGATTGGCTCTGAAATTGTCTGCTTTGCGGGGTGGGCCGGCACAGCACAAATGACCCGCAACGACATTGGGCCTGACAGGACGGTCGGCATCCGCCGGTGCCAATTTTTGTTCAAGGCTGCTATAGTTCGGGGACACGCAACGCATGTTCTCGACGGGTCCCATGCTGCGGTGCGAGTTCCTTACGCTTCTAGGCGGCACGCCAATCCCTTGGCCGCTCGCGGTGCGTGAGCAGCCGCCGGCGATGCCGGTGATCGGGTTGCCGATCGACAGCTCGGCGTCATCGCCATGAAAGAAGCAGGGTTACCCATCCGGGGCGGCAGCGGATGGACCGTCGCGGCATTCACCGCCGTGGCTTCGGCCGCCTGCGCCTTACTTGCGCTCGCGCTCGGCCAGGACGCCAATTACGATCAGCAGAACTATCACTTCTACGCTCCCTACGCTCTGCTCAATAATCGTATCCTGTACGACATTTTTCCGGCCTTCGCGGGACCCACTTTTGCCAATCCCATCCCTTATCTGCCGTTCTATTGGCTCGCGTGGAACGCGCCGCCGATACTCATTGGCGCGCTGCTAGGCGCCTTGTATGGCCTCGCCTATGCGCCGCTCTATCTGCTGGCAAGGACGGTGCCGCCCCTGCCAGCACGGCGATCCGGCCTGGCGGCGATGGTGCTCGCTGCGCTCGGTCTGACCGGGGCTGTTGCCATTGCCGAGAGCGGCACAACTTTTATCGACAATCTCATGTCGGCACTCGTCCTGAGTGGGCTAGCGGTGGCGGCGGTAGCGATGCCAAACCTTGCACGGGCCTCGCCGATGCGGGCGATCATGTGGGCGGCTACCGCAGGATTCCCAGTCGGCCTTGCGGCGGGATTCAAACTCACCATGGCAGTCTACTGTGTGGCGTTTGTGCTCGCCGCTTTGGTCGTGCCGCGGCGCTGGCCCGAGCGGATGGCAGTCGCGGTTGCGGCCGGCGTCGGCATTGGCGTCGGGCTGTTGGTAGCTGGCGGACCTTGGTTCGCAATCATGTTGGCCAAGACGGGAAACCCATTTTTTCCATTTCTCAACCAAGTCTTCCAATCGCCCTTGGCGATGGTTGAATCCTATCGCGATGATTCCGGAGTACCGGATAGCCTGTGGAAAGCGTCGCTATTTCCATTTTTGGTGGCGAGTGGTCAGGTCATGGCCACCGGGGTGCCGTTCTTCGATCTGCGCGTACCAGCGCTCTACGCGCTCGCCATTATCTTTCTGCCGCTGCTGGCAATCGGGCGCCGGCATCCGCCGCTCAATCTGGCGGCGCGGTTTGTACTGGTCTTCGCCGCTGTCGCATATGTACTTTGGCTCGTCCTCTTTTCTGTCTGGCGGTATCTGCTGCCCATTGAGATGCTGGCGCCAGTTCTGATCACGGCCTTGGTCGGCGTGATAGTCCCTGCGGCGCGGATGCGGCGCGCGGCGATGCTCGCGAGCGCGGCCCTGCTCGGCCTTATCGCACTCACCACGCGTCCAGCCGATTGGGGCCACGTCTCCTGGGATCGGGAGCTTTATGGGGTGCGCGTGCCGCCTATTCCACGCCCCGATCAGGCGCTGGTCCTGATGGCGGGCACCGCCCCAACTGCATTCATGATACCGTTCTTTCCCGCCCGCATCCCCTTCATCCGGCTGGAGGGCTTCAGCGCGGGGATGTGGGACACAAGTAGCGGCTTGTACCGCATCGGCGAGGAGCGCGTGCGCGCGCATCAGAACGACATCTATGTGCTCTATGGGTTCGATCAGGAGGCCAGCGCGCGCACCGTGGCCGGCCATTTCTCGCTCGTTTTTGATCGGGGCGGCTGCCAAGCGGTAGAAAACCGGCTGCAGCCCGTCGGCGCCCCCGATGGCCCGATTCTGCTTTGTTTGCTACGCCGCGCCGAGGGCGCGCCTTGACCAAGGCTTGCGCTTAGCTCCGCGCTGAGCCCGAGCCGAGAAATCATCGCACCGATTCTGTTGTGGCTCGGCGCTTATAACAATTGGGCCTGCTGCACGAACTGGTTCCTGCCGCCACCATGATCGCTGCACCAGGGAACCAGGGCAATCTGAATGCCGGACCTTCAGTGCAGGGGGTCAGCTATAGGCGAGACACCATCCCGATCCGCGAAGCCAGCAACGCTCCGCCGGAATCTCCTGATCGCGGTAGAGCCGCGTGACCCGCTGCCAACCTTTCCTTGGATGTTTTCGGCACCTCCCGGCAGGCCTCGGCGATCAGTCTGCAGCGATCCTCGTGATGATCGGCCAACTGCTTGATGCGTGTCTTCAATCCGTAAAACGGCACGCCGTGGCCGGGCAGCACGATGACGTCGTAGGGCAGCGTCGTAGTGAGGCTCGCCAATGAGGCGAGATACTCCCCGAGCGAGTTCTGGTCGGGTTCGACCGCCCAGACGCTGACATTGGGTGAAATCTTGCTCAGCACCTGATCGGCGGACAGGAACAGTTTGTCGGCGGCGCAATACAGCATCACCTGGTCGAGCGCATGGCCGCCGCCGGTGATCACCTTGAAGCGCCGCGTGCCGATGGAAATTTCGTCGCCATGCGAGATGCGGCGATAGGACGGCGGCAGGATCGAGACCCGCTTCAAATAATCCTGGCCACGGCCGAGCAATTTGTCGGTCAGGTTCTCGTCCATGCCGTGACGGCGGAAGAACAGGCGCTGCGCGTTTCGGCGCTCTTCGGTGCCGCGGTTCTGATGGTAGACCGACTGCAGATATTCCACCTGCGACATATGCAGCGGGCAGTTGAAGCGCTCGACGATCCATCCGGCGAGACCGACGTGATCGGGATGCGAATGGGTCACGATCAGCCGCGTGATCTTGACGTGAGCCAGCGGACCCTCGAACAGTGCGGTCCAGGCCGCGATCGATTCCTCGTTGCCGAATCCGGAATCCACCATCGTCCAGCCCTCGCCGTCGGCGAGCAGATAGATGTTCACGTGGTTGAGGCGGAACGGCAGCTTGAGCCGGACCCATAATACGCCCGGCATCACCTCGACGACCTGATCCGGGCCGGGATGATTTTCCCAGGGGTATCGCAGCGCCTCGGCCGAGGAGTGAACCGTGTCTGTTCTTGAATGCATCGTTTTGCGTCGCAATGTCCTGCTATCGGCTTAGCCGCACATTCGGCGCGGCGCCAGCCGAAAAAACAGGTGCGGGTTTGGGCAAAAACTCATGGCTGCTTGATTTTTAGTCCGTCATTCCGGGGCTATGCGAAGCATAGAACCCGGAATCTCGAGATTCCGGGTCTGGTGCTGACGCACCATCCCGGAATGACACAGTCTGACTATTTGTCGCTTGCTCTTCGCCCTTAAGCCGCCCGGATGTTGGTCAGGAAGGCGTCGATTTCCGCGCGGAGAACGTCGGCTTCGCGGCGCAGCGCGCTGGAGGCGCCCAGCACCTCGCCGGCGGCCGATCCGGCTTCGGCAGAAGCGGTAGAGACGCCGACGATGTTGCTGGAAACCTCAGCTGTGCCGCCGGCGGCGTGCTGAACGTTGCGGGCGATCTCGCGTGTCGCCGCGCCCTGTTCTTCCACCGCCGCCGCGATCGCAGTGGTGACGTCGTTGATCTCGCCGATGGTCTGGCCGATGTTCCGGATGGCGCCGACCGCCGACATCGTCACCTGTTGCATGCTGGCGATCTGTGCGCGAATTTCGTCGGTAGCCTTCGCGGTCTGGTTGGCGAGGCTTTTTACCTCGGAGGCGACCACCGCAAAGCCGCGGCCGGCTTCGCCGGCGCGCGCGGCTTCGATGGTGGCGTTGAGCGCGAGCAGGTTGGTCTGCGAAGCGATCACCTGA
Source organism: Alphaproteobacteria bacterium (assembly GCA_005884465.1). Taxonomy (GTDB): domain Bacteria; phylum Pseudomonadota; class Alphaproteobacteria; order Rhizobiales; family Xanthobacteraceae; genus Bradyrhizobium. The sequence goes on from VAZH01000428.1 coordinate 4,355, forward strand.
ATCAGATCGACCACGACGCTGATGCGGCTGGCGTTGTCGGCGAGACCCTGCATGGTGGCGTCGGTTGCGCCTGCTTCTTCGACGGCCTTGCGGGCGATCTGCGCCGAAGTGACCACCTGGCGGCCGATTTCGGCGATCGACGAGGACAATTCCTCGGTGCCCGCGGATACCGTCTGGACGTTGGCCGAGGTTTCCTCGGCGGCGGAGGCCACCGCGTTCACCAGCGCACTGGATTGGTCAGCGGTCGCCGACATGCTTTGCGCCGTGGCCTGCATGGAATTGGCCGATTTCTGCAGGCTGTCCAGCGCGGTGCGGACGGTTGCCTCGAATTCGGCAATCCGGGTCTCCATGCGGGAGGCGCGTTCGGCCTTGCCGATGCGGTCCCTGTCCTGATCGGCGGAGAGCGCGCGGGCTTCGATCATGCTCTCGCGGAAAATCTGCAGCGAGTTCGCCATCGAAGCGATCTCGTCGCGCTGCCTCGAGCGATAGATTTCCGACTCGAGGTCGCCGTCCGACAGAAGCTGCATCGAGCGTTGCAGATTGCCGATCCGGCGCAGGATGCTGCGGCCGACATAGAGCCAGACGAACAGCACGGATCCGACCAGGGTGAGGCCGCCGAGCGCAAGCATGATGTTGGTCGCGAGCGAGATCTCCTTGCGGGCCTGCCAGGTCGAGGCGTCGGTCTCGCCCTGCACGCCGCTGACCAGTTGCTGCACGCTGATGCCCAGACCGACATTGAGCTTGCGGGTTTCATCGAGCACCAGCTGGCCGTAATCGTTGGCGTCCAGTTCCCGCTGGCGAAGTTTAAAGACACCAGCCTTGCCCTCGCCCAGCGCCAGCAATTTTAGCGCTGCGTCCTTGAGCGCCTTGGTCGTGGAGTTTTGCAGCAGCAAATCCAGATTCGACTTGACGCGCGTCTGCGCGGCCTTGAATTCCCTATCGATGGCTTCGAGCGTTTCGCTGCTGTTTGCCGAGAGGGCTGCGGTCATTTCGGATGCCATCAGGTTGCCGCTGGCGACGACGTTGCCGAGCTGGTCGATGGTCCGCGCCGCCTGGGTTGCATCATCCTGAGAAAGAATGGCACTGCTGAGGATGGCGTTGATCTGGGTTTGGGCGTCCAGCATCGCAGGGTTGGCGGCGGCAACGAAGTCCGCCTGCGCGCTGCGCAGCGCATCGTATTGCTTCCCATGCTGCGCGGCGACCTCCAACCGCTCGCGGGCGGCCGCGACCAGGCTCTTGATGTTATCGTCGATATTCTTCACGGTTTCAGTGAGAGCGGCGACCACCGCCTTGTCGGCGCCGAGTTCGATGACCTCGCCGAGCTTGTCGAAGGTGACCGCATAGGTTTCCTTCATTTTTTTGGCGCGTTCGTTCAGCGCCTCCTCGCTGCGCGAGGCCAATAGCGCCGGCCCCTGACTGGCAAGGCTTGCGCTCTGGGCGGAAAGCTGCAGGCTGGCCGCGAGACGGGGAATGTCCCGCGCGCTCAAATCGACCATCCTCTCGCCGAGATGTCCCAGTACCATGCCGGCGCCGGCGCTGATGACGAGACCCATACCCGCGATCACGGCGAAGGCTGCGAACAGGCTTGCCCTGACGCCCCATTGCAGCCGCAAGAATTGCGAGCGCCAACCAGGTTTACCGATCGTGAATCGCGCCGCCATGTCGCCCCCGCCCAAGCAATCCGTTTGAATCGCGAGCGGCAGTATCGCGTTACCCGGTTAACAAAATCGGGAGCATTTGCAGGATTTGCGGGATTTTTGCGGATCAAAACAAAAAGGCCGGCGCAAGGCCGGCCTTTTCAGGATTGTGATTGGCGCGATCAGTACCCGGTGACGGCCGGCCCACCCCAGTTGAGGCGGTAATTCAGACCGGCCTTCACAGTATGCTCGTCGTCGCGAAACCGGACGCCGACGATTGGGGCGGGGCCGGTCGTGAATGTGGTGTGGCCGAAGTTGTAGTACTGGTATTCGGCCTTGGCCGACCAGTTCGGCGCGAGTTCGGCGCGAACATGTATTCGAGGCCTGCGCCCACGGTATAGCCATCGCGATGATTGCCGTCGGTCGTGAAGGCCACCGGCACGCCGCCGACGCTTACGTTAAGATTGTTGCGATCCTTCCAGGCAAAACCGCCCTTGGCGTAAAGCAGCGCCGCACCCCAGGTATAGCCGAGGCGGCCGGTGACCGATCCAAGCTGATCGCTGTTGGAGGTCACGAGAACGCCGCCGGGGAACA
>VAZH01000429.1 GCA_005884465.1 Alphaproteobacteria bacterium
GCGAACCACGCGTTGCGCCGGCCCTGGCCCATGAGTTGCCACGAATGCAGGAGCAACAGCGCCCAGAGCGGGCGCGCAAGCATCAGGGGGCCGAACTCGACGCTGGGCGAACTGAACGCCGTAACGGTCATCGTCAGCAAGACCGCGAGCGCCGCTTGTTGCCCGCCAACGACGGCGCGTGCCAGCAGGTATAGCGCCCAGAGCGTCACGATCGAGCAAAGCTGCGCCAGCAGATAGACGCCGAACATGTTATTGCCCGCGGCGCGGAACGCGATATCGGCAAGCCAGAACGCCAGCGGCGGGCCGAGATCGGTTCCGACCTGGTATTCCCGGCCATAGGCGAGCAGCGTGGCAAGGTCGCCGGGCGGGCTTCGATACAGCAGCAGCGGCAGGATCAGCCACAGCGCCGCCTGCAAGAGCAGGACAAGCCAGACCACCAGCCGCGGCCGGGCGCGGATCAGTTCGATGATCAGGGAAGTGAAACGCATAAGACGGCTGGATCGCTTTTGCTACGAGCTCACCGACCGGCAGGAATGTCCGTCATCCCCTAAGGAGCGACGTCTCGTCGCATCTTGAAGGATGAGGTCCTCATGGTTCGACACGCGCAAGATGCGCTCCTCACCCTGAGGACCAACGCTTCGCACTGGTCAATGTGACGGTAATAGAGCCCGGAGCCGGTTGAAGCAACTACATCAATCCGGTGTTGCGATTTCGACGGAGAGCTGCGTCTCAATCGCGAGCGGGCGACCTTCGATAATCGCTGCTTGATGTTGTTCCCGTGCCGTCACGACCGGTGCGAAAAAGCGGCGGTGATGCACCGTCGGTCCGAGCCGATCGAGCGCCTCGAGATGCTCCGGCACGCTGTAACCCTTGTGGGACTCGAAACCGTAACCGGGGCAATCCTGCGCCAGGGCGCACATCAGCCGGTCGCGTGTCACCTTGGCGATGATCGATGCCGCCGCGATCGAGACCACCAGTCCGTCGCCGCCGATTATGGCCTCGCAGTCGCAGGGTATATCGAGCGGGTCGCGGCCATCGACGAACACATGCTTCGGCATCTCCGGCAGCGCGTGGACCGCGCGTGCCAGCGCCCACAGCGACGCCCGCAGGATGTTGTCGCGATCGATTCGCGCCGGCGATCCGAAAGCCACTGCAAACGAGGCGGTCAGGCAAATTTCCTCGAACAGTTCCTCGCGGCGCTCCGGCGTCAGCCGTTTGGAATCGTCGATCCCCTTGGGGATCCGCTTGGGATCGAGCACCACCGCCGCGGCCACTACCGGACCTGCCAGCGGGCCGCGCCCGGCTTCGTCGCAGCCGGCCACCGGCCAGACGCCGCGCTTGATCAGGGCGCGTTCGCGGCGAAAGCTCGGCAGCGCGACCGCAATCACGCCGTTTGGCAGCTTGGCTGGATCTTTCCCGGATTTTTCCCGACTCATGCCGGGCATCGTGCGCAAGCAGGGCCTGCGGCGCAACCGGGAACTCGGCGCAATTCCCGCTATTCATTTCTCCTCCCTCCCCCGAAAGGGAAGGGTTGACTAAAACAAACTCAGCTGCTGCCCGCTGCGTTTTGGCCGGGCGAAATGATCGGTGGTCAATTTGGAACGCCGCTTGTTGAGGCCGAGCTTCTCGCAGGCGATCTCGAACCGGCGCCCGATCATCCAGGCCATCGGTCCGGTACCCTTCATCCGCGTTCCCCATTGGGAATCATAATCGCGCCCGCCACGCATGTCGCGGATCAGAGTAAAGACATGGCGGTAACGGTCGGGATAATTGGCCATCAGCCATTCGCGAAAGAGATCGCGAACCTCCAGCGGCAGCCGCAGCAAAACATAGCTCGCCTCCTTGACTCCCGCATGCGCCGCGGCGTCAAGGATGCGCTCGATCTCGGAATCGTTCAGCGCCGGGATCACCGGCGCTACCATCGCCGTGGTTGGAATTCCCGCCCCGGAAAGCTGCCGCAGCGCCTCCAGCCGCTTCGGCGGCGTCGAGGCTCGCGGCTCCATGGCGCGTGCAAGTTCTGCATCGAGCGTCGTCACCGAAATCGCCACCTTGGCGAGATTGCGTTTCGCCATCCGCGCGAGAATGTCGATGTCGCGCGTCACCAGCGCCGATTTGGTGACGATGCCGACCGGATGGCCTGATCGTTCCAGCACTTCGAGGATGCCGCGCATGATCTTCCGCTCGCGCTCGATCGGCTGATAGGGATCGGTGTTGGTGCCGATCGCGATCATGCGCGGTTCGTAATCCTGCGCCGCCAATTCCTTTTCCAACAGCTGCGGCGCGTCGGGCTTGGCGAACAGTTTTGATTCGAAGTCGAGCCCCGGCGACAGGCCGAGATAGGCATGGGTTGGCCGCGCAAAACAGTAGACGCAGCCATGCTCGCAGCCGCGGTACGGGTTGATCGAACGGTCAAAGCCGATATCGGGCGAGTCGTTGCGCGTAATCACCTTGCGAGCGGTATCGACCGCGACGGTGGTCTTGAACGGCGGCAATTCGTCGAGGCTCTGCCAGCCGTCGTCGAATGCGAGCCGCGCCTCAGCCTCGAAACGGCCGCTGGCGTTGGATTGCGCGCCGCGGCCGCGCCGCCGCTCGCGCTCGATCGCGACGGCGAGTTCGGGAAAAGAAGAAGGCGCACCCGCCGGCTCGGAGGGCGCCGCGACCGGCGGGTGCTTGAGGGCATGAGAGGATGCTCGACTCATGGCCTGAACATAGCATGTCACGAGAACAAATCAAGAACATCAGAAGCAAAACATCGACAACCGAAAAGCATCGAGTTGGCCGGCCGATAGCCCTTTTGCCGCAAAAAGCCGCAGCCGAGAGGCTGATTTGATTGTGACAAGGTGATAACGGTGCGCCGCTTTCCAAGCCCTTTGAGGTATCGAAAAACTGTGCTGAGCGTCATCATTCCCACCGAAGGCGTCGAACAGCCCGCCGTCGCCACCCTCGCCGCGCTGGTGCCGGGCGCCGCGGCCGGCGTGGTGTGCGAGGTGCTGCTGGTCGATCGGGCCCGCTCCGGCGTGATCGAACGCGTTGCCGATGTCGCCGGCTGCCGGTTCCTGCCGTTCGAGGGATCGCATGCGGCGGCGCTCGCCGCCGGCGCCCGGCAGGCACGCTCTCCATGGCTGATGTTCCTGCATGCCGGCGCCGTGCTGGATTCAGGCTGGATCGAGGAGACCGTGCAATTCATCCAGGGTGTCTCGACCAGCGGGCGCCCGCGGGCCGGGATTTTCCGCTACGCCCGCTCGCCCTATGCCGATACGGGGCTATGCGACGGCTTCAAGTTTGTCGCGCGGATGATCGCAGGGCCGTCGGCGGACCAGGGACTATTGATCGCACGCGACCATTACGACCGGCTCGGCGGCTATGCGCCAAACGCCCGCCGTTCCGAGGCCAGACTGCTTCGGCAGCTCGGCCGATCCTCGCGAACGCTGCTGCGCAGCCGCATCATCGTGGCCTGATTCTTTCGGGTTGCAATGCACTTGATTTCGTCAAATAATCATTTGATGAAGTCAAATATGTCGCCGGATCACCTGGAAAGTCAGATCGCCGCCATTCGCGGCTTCAGCCGGTTCTACACCCGCAAGCTCGGCATCATCGAACCGAGGCTTTTGGACAGCCCCTGGACGCTGCAGGAAGCACGGATCATCTACGAGATCGCGGAACGGCAAAGCTGCACCGCCACCGATCTGGTCCGCGCGCTGGGCCTCGATGCCGGATACGTGAGCCGCACCTTGCAGGCATTGCAGCGCCGCCAGATCGTCGCGCGAAAGCCATCGAAGACCGACCGCCGCGCCACCGAACTCGCATTGACTGCGAAAGGCCGCGCGGCGTTTGCAGACCTCGACAGCCGATCTCGTGGCGTGGTCGCCACCTTGC